>JAAZFS010000084.1 GCA_012511615.1 Elusimicrobiota bacterium
AAAGTAGATAAATACTCTCTTTGGGCAGCATCTGAGAGAAAAAAGCAGGCCGGCCCGATTAATGTTATTTTTAATCCTTTCTTTAGGTTTATTAAAATGTATTTTCTCAAGCTGGGATTTCTAGATGGTATCCATGGATTTGCTATTTGTTTCATGGGATCATTTAGCGTGTTTTTGAAATATTTTAGGTCATATTTAGGAGAAAAAGTTTAAAAAGTCCTAGAGTTTTAGGAAAAGTAAAAGAGGCAAAATATATGAGATTAAGTGGAATTACCTTTGTTAAAGATGCGATTAAATTTGATTTTCCCATTAAGGAAGTTATTTCATCTATGCTACCAATATGTGATGAAGTATACGCCAATATTGGGGTGTCTGAAGATGATACTCTGGAATTAGTCAATTCTATAGATGATCCTAAACTTAAAGTTTTTGAGACTGAGTGGGACCCTGATTTTAAGGCCAAGGGTAGGATACTGGCAGTACAGACCAATATCCCTCTTTATAAATGCAGAGGGGATTGGGTCCTTTACCTTCAGGGAGATGAGGTTCTTCACGAAGATGATTATGATGCCATTCTCGCTACGCTTGATAAATATAAAGATGACCATAGGGTTGAGGGGTTTTTATTTGATTACTATCATTTTTTCGGAGACCACAATCATTATGCCCGTTCATATCATTGGTACAAGCAGGAAATAAGAATTATCAGAAATCACCTTGGTATCCAATCTTGGCGTAGCGCACAGAGCTTTAGGGTTGATGGTAGAAAGCTCCGGGTTAAGCGGATGCCAGCGACCATATATCATTACGGTTGGGTGAGAGACCCCCACAAAATGGCGGTTAAGAAAAAATACCATGATTCCCTCCACCATGGAGACAGTGATGAAAAAGCACCCGAAAAACTTGAATTTTCAGAGTTTATAGATCCCTATATGCTGGCAGAATATAAAGGTAGTCATCCAGCTGCAGTTAAGGAGCGGGTGGAGAACTGGAAGTATCCTTTTGATCCTGCAAAAAACCCGAGAAAATTATCCTTAAAGGATATGAAGTATCGCGTGCTAGACTTTATCGATTATAGGACTGGAATAAGAATAGGTGAATATAGGAATTTTAAACTTATCAAGTAGATGCCGTCTAAATTGAAAATACTTCACTTAGATACTGGAAACTTCTGGCGGGGTGGCCAGCAGCAGGTTTTTCTATTGGCCCGTGAATTAAAAAAAGCGGGTCTTAGTCAAAAATTACTTTCGCCCGCCTCGAGTCCACTTGCTAAGAAAGCAGAAGAAGAAGGACTAGAGCATATTTCCTGGGATGCTGCGGGGGATTTAGATCTCAAGGCAGGTATGAATCTTAGGAAAATCATTAAAGCTGAAAAGCCCTCTATACTTCACCTTCATACCGCCCGCGCTCTTGGAGTTGCCTCTTGGTCCCTCTGGAAATACAAAAAACTCCCCAAAATTTTTACCAGAAGAGTAAATTTCCCTATGAAAAAGGGGGTCCCGACTCGGTTTAAATATTCGACTGCAGACAAAATTGTAGCTATATCCCTTGCTATTCAAAATCAACTTCTTGAGTTTGGTATTGAGGATTCTGAACAGATATATTCCTGTGTTGATACAGAAATGTTTTATCCCAGGTCGGAGCGCAAGGCTGGTAAAATTCGTATTGGTATGGCTGGTGCCATAGGCTTGGATGATAAGGATTATATTACATTTGTAGATACCGCTCGAATACTCAAGGATTCCGGCGAGGATCTTATTTTTGAAATAGCTGGTGCTGGCCGAGATAAAATGATTTTAAAAAAATACATAGAAGATCAGGGACTTTCGAATAGGGTAATAATCAGGGGATTCTTAGAAGATATGCCAGCTTTCTTTACCTCGCTTGATATTTTGCTTCACACGGTCCACTATGAAGGCTTAGGAACCTCCATACTCCAGGCTTTTTCTTCAGGTTTACCAGTGGTTGCGACCTCCGCTGGTGGGATTCCAGAGATAGTCGATGATGGTCGGGACGGCTACCTCATACCTGTCAGAGATCCTCAGGCTGCGGCCGACCAACTGAAAATACTTATAGACTCTCCAGAAAAAAGAGAAAGATTTGCTGAGGCCGGCAGGGAAAAAGTTCTTAACACTTTCTCTACGGAAGTATCTACTGAAAAATATTTAAAAATATATGAAAGTTTCACCTGAACTTTCACCAAAAAAAATTGCGGTTATAGCTCCCAATAAACCTTTTTTTGGGGCCCTGATAGTTACCATACCTTTCTTTAGGGCTCTGCGGGAACTTTTTCCGGAGGCAGAGCTGGATATTTTCTCTCCGCGAAAAGAGTTTGCCATGATTCAAGAACTGGGTCTAGCGGATAAAATTATTGAATATGATATAAAGGGAGGGAGCTCAGGATTCTTTACAACCTTATCTCTTTTAAGAGAGGGGTCTTATCATGCTCTTATTGTAATGAGAAGGGAATCTATGAGGGACCGCTTATTAGGTTTTTTCTCAGGTATTCCCTTGAGGTTAGGTTTTATGAAAAAAAGATGTCCCTTTATATTTCACGAGAGTATTCCCTATGATAAATATATCTACAGGGGAGAAAATTATCTGAATCTTATATGGCTCCTGGGAGAAAATGCTCCACTTCGGTTTTTTAGACCATATGGGGAATCTACCAAAAAACGGGACTCAATTTGGCTGCTTCCATGCGGATCAGATGAGGAAAAACTTTGGCCGCCAGAAAATTATGCCAAGCTGGCCAGATTAATAAGAAACCGTCTTGATTTAAGGGTTAAATTTATTTTAGGGCCTGGTGAAAAATCTTCGTTTTTTGAAGAGGAGTTTAAGGGGGATGAGAAGGTCGAATTTTTAAAAAACCTGCCTCTGAAAGAACTTCTCCTTGAAGCTTCCTCCAGCGCCGCTTCAGTCGGTAATGATTGCGGACCAGGCCATATTGCTCAGACTATGGGAGTAAAAAGTATTGTTCTTTTCGCTGCGGAAAAGAATGTAGATGAGTGGGTAAATATTGCAGGTGGATCCAAATCTATTGTATCATCGGGTCCGATTGAAATGATAGACTTAGAGGAAGTTTTCACTGATTTAGAAGAAATCTTAAAAAGGCCTGGATCTGATAGGAAAATATAGGAGAAAAAATGAAAGATAAAATAAAGGCTAATTTTATTACAAGGATACACAAGGAAATTGTTGAGGGACTTCATAATTCCGAGGATTTTGATTTGTCAGTTCCAGAGGGAGAATTTTTTGCTGCACTAAAGGAGAATATGCTCTGCAATTACCGGCTCTGGCATCTGGAGGATGATGCTCGGATGGAGAATGTGGAAGACTCTTTTATAGCGGAGCTCAAAAGAAAGATAGATAAGCAAAACCAGATGAGGAATGACTTTGTTGAGGAAATGGATGTAGCTCTTGAGTCAATTTTGCCCCAATTAAGTGAAGAAGAAAAAAAACTTATCCCATCCAATACCGAAACTCCGGGTTCGGCCATTGACCGGATGAGTATAGCATCCTTGAAAATATTTCACATGGCAGAAGAGGCTGCTAGGGATGACGCTTCTGAGGAACATATCCAGAAATCTAGTAGTCGTCTGAATCTCATCAAAATCCAGCTTTCTGACCTGATGGCTGCTTTTGACCTTCTCGTATCCGATTTATTTGCCAAAGAAAAACAATTAAAAATTTACCGGCAGTTTAAAATGTACAATGACCCAGAATTCAATCCCTCACTCTATGGGAAAAATTAAAGGCAGAGAAAAAGTACTGATAATACAGTTTAGCCCCTTGGGGGATATTCTGTTGACTCTTCCTGTTGCAGAATATCTTAAAACGCACTGGCCGGGACTTCAGATTGATTTTCTCATGTATGGGGCCTATCGTCCTCTTGTAGAGAATAATCCTCACATTGATAAAGTCTTAACTCTTTCTGGCTCTTCAAAGGGTGGTCTAAAAAGAAAGGTTAGCTATATACCAGAGCGTTTTTTTACTGCTATCCGAATGAGGGAAGAAAAATATGATATTGTTTTAGATTACATTGGTCATTCTTCATCGGCCCTGCTTTCCTATTTTAGCGCTGCTTCGGTTACTGCTGGCTATGGAAGTCTGCGCTTGAGAGGTCGGCTCTACAATACGAAGGCCTATCATCCGCCTGTAAAAAGGTATTCTGTGGACAAAAAATATGATCTTCTGGAACCAGTTTTAGGAAAGGTGGAAAACCCCCTAACTCAGACCCGGATGTATCTTACAGAGGAAGAGACCCAGGCCGCAAAAAAATATTTTGATGAGAAAAATCTGACTGGTAAATTTACCGTTCTCTTTTCTCCTGATAGCCCACGTGTAAAGAAAAAATGGGCAGAAGAATCATATATTAAACTTGGCCGCCTGCTTTCTGAACGCTATGGGGCAAAGATTCTACTTCTTTACGGCCCCGGCGAAGAGGAGTGTAGTCAAATAATTCAAAAAGGGATAGGAGAATCGGCTATTCTACTTCCGCCAACCAGTGTGAGAGAAGCGGCCGCCTTGTTAAAGGAGGTTTCTTTGACTGTCTTAAATGACGGAGGGGTTAAGCATATTGCCGTTGCTGTAGAGACTCCATCAGTTAGCATTTTCGGTGGAACAGACTTAACTTCTTGGCATCCTCCAAAACTTGAATGGGCCCGGGCCATACAGGGAGAATATGAGGAAGGGGATAATAGTTTTAAGATTAGCCCTGAAAGAGTTATGGAGGAGATTGAGACCATGATTTCTGCCGGATATATTTCGGTTTTGAAAAAGCCTTAGTTACTCCTGGCTCTGTATTTGCAAAAAATTTTCGATAGCGATATAATCGTGAGACATTATGAAAACAAATCATCTAAATAAAATAGACAATATTGAGAAAAGACTCTTTAATTTTGGCCTTATTTGCTGGCTACCAGCGTGGCTTTTTCAATTTCAATAATGAATGCAGTTTTTATTTTTCTTTTTGCAGCTTTTGTAATTAGATTTTTGCAGGGAGAGATTCAGTTTATAAAAACTGGCTTGGAAATTCCTCTTTTGCTCTTTATGGGACTCTATTTCTTAAGTGCTTTCCTATCTCCAGAGCCTCAGAGAAGTATTTCATATACGATTAGAAATTTTTGGCATATACTCTATATGTATGCAGTGATTTATCTTTTTACTGGAGATGATATCAAGCGTTTTGTGAAGATAATGGCCTGGTCAGCTGTTGCCGTTTCCATATACTCAGTCTTTCAGTCATTATTGGGGCTTCATACAGAAATCAATCTCCGCCTTCCTGACAAGACCTACATGATGGTAAGGCCTAGAGATAGGATAGCTTTTGAGCTAGGCGGTTGGCCAGTTAGGATGGGGACAGGGATAACTGGTCATCATCTTACTTATGGTGGTCAAATATTGATGATGGGTTTCTTTGTTTGGTCTGCTTTTAAGAAAAAATGGGCTTTTGCCCTGACCACAGTATCAGTGTTTTTAAGTTTTGCTTACAGCGCTTGGCTGGGTTTTGTGGGTGCCATATTTATCTATTTTGGTTTTCGGAAAAAAACTGCGCCCTATGCTCTGGCTCTTGTGCTTGTTTTCTTTAGTCTGCTTTTTCTAGTTCCTGGAAACAAGGATAAGGTGATTAGAAAGTTTGATGATAGGGTTAGGATTTGGAAGGCAGCGGCTGTTATGTATTCAGAAAAACCAGTCTTAGGTATAGGACCAAATCAGTTTAAAAGAAATTATAAGGAAAACTTTCTAGACAAATATCCAGGAGATCTTGTCGGCCATTCGCATTCAGTGTACTTGGATCTTTTGGCTGAAGTGGGGACACTTACATTTCTTGCTTTCTTTCTTTTTATAGGAGTTTTTATCAAAAAATACGGTAGGACCCATCCAGGAGAATTCCACGGAATTCAGACTGCCTGTAATCTTGCCTTTATCGGCATAGCTATAGCAGGAATATTTCAGAATTATCATACTGCTGCAGAGAACTCTGTCTTGATTTGGATTTTATTTGGTATTGCTGTTAAGACAAGGTTGCTTCAGGCAAATCCATCTCTAGACGACTAACTTTATTTAAAAGGTTTTTAGACGGTCCAGATTTTCCCTGCCAAAACCCTTATAATTTAAGGTAAATCTTGTATAAATCTGACTATTATTATAATATAGACGAAATAATCAAAAAATGCCTAAATTAAATTTAAAAACTATCTCGGATAAACTTTTGGGTGCAGGAATATTTCTCCTAGCAGCTGGTCTAACTTTTTCCTTATCTATTATGACCTCAGGAATCCTGTTTCTTTTACTGGTTTTGATAATGAAAGTTTTTCTTGGGGAAGTGAAAATTCGTTCCACTGGTCTAGAAAAACCACTCTTTTTGTTTTTTGCTTTTTATTTCATCAGCGCTTTTCTGAGTCCAGACTCCTCAAAAAGCATTGCTTATATATTTAGAAAATTCTGGTACATTTTGGCCATGTATGAGGTTTATTATCTTTTTGAAGAGAGAGATATGAACCGGTTCTTTAGGACCCTGGTCTGGTCTACAGCAATATTAGCTATATTTTCGGCGGGTCAGGCCCTGATTGGACTGAACTTTGCACTTGAGTTTAGCGTCGGAGATAATTTCCGGCTCAAGGCTCCTCAACTTTTCAGGGTTTTTGAAAACTCTTCGCTCCATCTCTATCATGCTACTGGCTTATTTGGAAGTCCAATGACCTTTGGCGGACAGATGCTCATGCTTGTTTTTGTGGTTTTTGCCTTTTTTGAAAAGAAGTGGCAGAGCTGGACAGCATCTGCGGCCTTTCTTTTAAGTTTTTCATATAGCGTATGGTTCGGTTTTACCTTTGCTGCTTCTTATTATTATCATAAAGTTAGGAAAAAACCCCTAAAGAGTGTATTGGGTATTTTCCTTTTCATAATTCTTGTAATATCTATTCCAGGAAACTATTCAAAGCTTTCTAACCTATTGAAGGATCGAATTGAAAGCTGGAAGGTATCTGCCAGCTTTCATGCTGAGAATCCCTGGTTTGGAGTAGGTCCCGGTGGTTTTGACGATTTCGTCAAGGCAAATCCAGAAGCCTTTCCAGAAACTTTTACAGCTTCTACGCCCCATTCTGAATCAATGTACTTGAGAAAACTTGTTTGTGGAGGTGTCTTTAGTTTTGTCACCTTCCTTTATTTGATACTCGTGGCCTCCAAGCGGTTTGGAGGAGTATCAAGACTTATGAAAGAAAGATGGAAGCGGTTTTATTACGCATCTTGTACAGGGCTTGGGGCTATTATGCTTGCTGGCTTTTTTCACACCTATCTTTCAACTCCGGTCAATGCTGTTCTTATATGGACTCTGGCGGGAGTTATCCTCAAGCTTAAAGACAGTAGCTGGTCTCACAGCATGCTTATTCCTTCGCAAGATATTGATTAGAGGGTTTTCTTGTCGTTTTTCAAACTCTCTTTCTTTAGAAACCAATGAGCAAAACTAAAAAACTTTCTCTGGGCGACTGGATTTTATACATCATCCTTAAAGGACTCCAGAAAACTATAGAAGTTTTTCCCCGCCGTCCTGCTCTTTTCGGAGGTAAATTACTGGGGCGCACTGTCTTTCATCTTATGCCCAGTAGAAGAAAAATAACCATTGATAACTTAGCCCGCGCCTTTCCAGAAAACAGTGATTTATGGGCCTATGAAACTGCCTTAAAAGTATTTGAAAATTTTGGCCGGAATATTGTGGAGCTCATAAAGTATGCCTCCGGTAGGTATTTTGATTTTGTCAGAACTGAAGGGATGGACAAGATAGAGGGGGGAGGAATTCTTTTGATGGGTCATTACGGGCATTGGGAAATAACCGGCATGGCACTTCCTGACGCAGGAATAGAACTTTATCCCATAGGCAGAAGAATTCATAGTCTTGCTTTTGACAAACTGGTGGATGATATGAGAACAGTTTTCGGGAGTCATCATATACCCTACAGAAATAGCATCAGACAAATCTTAAGAAAACTTAAAGATGAAAAGAATATTTGCGTTCTTGTGGACCAGCATATGAGGTCTGGAATCCCTGTTGAATTTTTTGGAAGGCCCGTCAGGGTTACCCAGCTGGTTCCTCTTCTATATAGAAGGACTGGCGTACGCGTAACTCCAGCATACAGTTGGCATGAAGGTGATGAGATAATTGTAAAGTATGATGATCCCATAGATTTTGTAGACTCGGACGACCCTCTCAAGGCAGAGTTGATTAATACTCAAAAACAGATGGCTTGGTTGGAGGGAGTTATCCGTGAGAAGCCCGATGAGTGGTTTTGGATGCATAACCTCTGGAAGAGCCATTGGCGGGCAGTCTTTGTTGATCGTGATGGTACGATTAACCAGGACCACGGTTATGTGTCCCGTATCCAGGATTTTGATCTTATTTCAGGTGCTTTAGAGGCCCTGAGAATGCTTAGAAAAGAGAATTTTTTGATAGTAGTAATTACAAATCAATCAGGTATAGCCAGAGGGTATTATACAGAAAGGGATTACTTTAAACTCAATTCTGCCATGCTCAATCTCTTTGAGTCTGAAGGGGCATTTGTGGACAGGGTCTATCATTGTCCACACCATCCCGGTGATAAGTGTGTTTGTAGAAAACCCTCACCTGCACTGGGTTTGCTGGCGGCGAAAGAACTCAATATTAATCTTTCTGAAAGCTATATGATTGGAGATAAGGCTTCCGACATAGAGTTTGCAGCAAATCTTGGAGTTAGATCCGTCCTTGTTGAGACTGGTGAGGGAAAGAAAAGTCTGCCCCTATCAAATCCGGACATAAAGGCCCAGGATATTCTTCATGCGGCCCGGCTCATAATTGATGAAAACAAAAAATGAGCCTATATAACTTTTTCGCCGGATTCTATCCAGCAATAGAGAAAAAACTTACGGTGAAGCGAAAAGTTTCAGTTCCAGTAATTAGTGTGGGAAATATCACAGTTGGGGGGACTGGAAAAACTCCCCTAGTGATGAAACTCTTAAATTACTATGGCAAAAAATCTGCAGTTGTAATGAGGGGATATGGTCGCCGGAGTAGGGGGGTAAGGGAAGTTTTATCTCCGGATGTGGTCGAATATGGGGATGAGGCGGTGCTTCTTAAAAAAAACTTTCCTGAGAACATTATCATAGTATCTGCAGACCGCTATAAGGGGGCCCGCAAGGCGGAAGAACTTGGCGCCAATCTTATTATTCTTGATGACGGCTTTCAGAGCTATGAACTTGAAAGAAATCTAGATATTCTTCTAATTGATGTTTCTGTCCCTTTTAAAAAAGGGGTCATGCTACCATTTGGAAGCCTGAGAGAGCCCCTTCAAAATATTTCACGAGCCGATCTTATTCTACTGACGAATTGGAAAAATATTTCCTCTGAAGATTTGGAGAAAATCAAGGAGGAAATTATTGATGATAGTGGCGGAAAAAAGATTTTTAAGGCCGAAAAAGTTCTTAAAGGTTTTATATCGACTCCAGATTATGCGGAAATCTCTCCAGAAACCCTTAAAGGGCGGGAAGCTCTGGCTTTCTGCGGTATAGGTAATCCCGCCAGTTTCCGATCTCTTTTAATAAATAGCCCTCTTTCTTTAAAAGGTTTTGAGAAATTTAGAGATCATCACAGATGGAAACGTTCCGATATAGATAAATTTTTTAAACTTGCAGAAGACAAGGGCTACCTCTTGGTTACGACAGAAAAAGCTGCGGTCCGCCTTCCTTTGGAGGCAGAGGAAGAGGTCTTAGCTTTAGTGATGGATTTTAAAATTGACAAGGAAACGGAGTTTTTCAAATATGCGGATAAAAAAATTAATTAAATTTTCTCTATTGGTTCTTATTTTGTCTAATCTTCAGCTTGCTGCTGAAGATCGTCGTCCTAGCAAAATGCCCTGGGGAGTAGGTGAAAAACTAACATTTGCTATAAAATGGGGCTTCATAACAGGTGGTTATGCCCATCTGGAGATTGCAGAAGAAATTGAGCTGGCAGGCCGGGATACCTATCGTATAGTCTCTCAGGCTCGGAGTGCTGCTTTTTTTGATCCTTTCTATAAGGTTAGAGATACCATAGAGTCTTATATGGATTCGGCTGATTTACATACGGTCCGCTACGAACAAGACATAAACGAGGGAAGTTATAGTAAAAACTCTGTAATAATTTATGACCACGACAAGGGCTATGCCTATGAGAATGACTACCGATTTGAAGTTCCTAGACACGTGCAGGATGTTCTTTCCTCTCTTTATTATCTCAGAACCAAAGAGCTTGAACCAGGAAAAACTTATGAATTTGATGTGGGTACAGGGAAGGAAAACTGGCCCTTGGTAGTAAAGATAAAGGGGCGTGAGCGGATAAAGGTTTCTGCAGGAAAGTTTGATACCATACTTGTTGAACCAGAGATTCGTGAAGAAGAGGGGATATTCAAGCAGGCAAAAGGCACCCTGCGAATCTGGCTTACCGACGATGAGCGCAAGATGCCTGTTCTTATGAAATCTAAAATCCCAATTGGTCATATATCTGCAGTTCTTCAGGAGACTTCTTTACCCGGTCTTTAGGCCCTATATTATTTGCAATTTTAGACCCATTAATTTACAATCTCTTGATACGTGTTTAAGGGAAAAGAAAGTCTTTATATTGATGCTAATCTCGGTAATTTTTTAAGGCTGGGATTGGGTCATTCCATCCCTTCAGGAAAGGGGATGAACCTTTCTGACCTTCAGTGAAGGGAGTGAACTTCTTTAAATGAAAAACCTAGATAAAACAAAACTCGTCAAGGCTACGGCCGGCTTTAAGGATAAAAATATACTTGTCGTCGGTGATCTTATGATGGATAAATTCATCTCCGGAAAAGTAAGGCGGATCTCTCCCGAGGCTCCGGTTCCGGTTGTTGAGGTTGTCTCAGAAAATTACATGCCTGGTGGAGCTGGTAATGTGGCATTGAATATTTTAAAACTTGGAGCCAAGGTTAGTCTTATAGGTGTTGTGGGAAATGATTTTTACGGAGAATCTCTTTTAGAACTTTTAACTGATGCCGGTGCTGAGGTTTCGGGAGTTAGCGTCACCGAGGGACGCCCCACCAGTGTAAAGACAAGAATTATAGCGGAAAACCAGCAGGTCGTAAGGTTTGATAGAGAAGTCCCAGGCGAGATATCCTCTCATCTTACTGACCAACTATCTTCTAAGGCAAGAGAGGCAGTAAGTAAGGCCGATGGGGTAGTGGTCCCAGACTATGGGAAAGGCCTTATCACAAGCCAGCTGATAGCCACTCTTTTAGAGGCCGCCGAAGACAAGGGAATTCCGGTCATTGTAGATCCCCAAATCGGACATTTCTTTGAATATTGCAGGGTGAGTTCATTAACCCCCAATCAGAAGGAAGCAGGTGATGCGCTTAAAATAGAAATCACCGATAAAAAATCCCTTCTTGATGCTGGTCATAAGCTTATAAAAAAACTACAGAGTAAAACCTTGCTCATTACCAGAGGCGAGGAGGGGATGAGCCTGTTTTATGCGTCTGGAGAGGTAAAACATATTGCCTCTCGTGCTCGTGAGGTGTTTGATGTTACAGGAGCAGGAGATACGGTTTCAAGTGTCTTTACACTTGGGCTTGCCTGCGGTTTAGAATATTATGAGGCTGCGGTTATGGCAAATTATGCTGCGGCTGTAGTAGTTGGAAAACTTGGAACTGCAAGTATTACTCGCCAAGAACTTATCAGGGAAATTGAGGAGGAAGAATGCTGAGTACGGTTGCTATTATACCGGCCCGCCTGGCTTCTACAAGACTGGAAAATAAGCCACTGGCCGACCTCTGCGGTCGACCGCTAATAGTTAGAGTTTATGAAAACGCCCTTAAATTAAAGAGCGTTGACAAGGTTTTTGTTGCCGCCGATTCGGAAGAGGTTGCCAGAGTCGCTCGTGCGGCCGGAGCAGATGTGGTAATGACTCCCTCATCACTTCCGTCAGGATCTGACAGGGTTTACCAGGCCTCAAAAATTGTGGCACCCAATGCAGACCTCATCATAAATATACAGGGGGATGAACCCTTTCTGGATACCCAGGCTGTGGATTCCCTGGTTGAAGAGGCTCGTACTGGAGTCTATGCGGATATATTTACCTTGTATTATCGTATTACTCCAGAAGAAGCCTTGGATCCGCAGAAAGTTAAGGTGGTAGTTAACAGAGCTGGTCAAGCCATTTATTTTTCTAGAAGCCCAGTTCCCCATGGTTCAGGGGAGTATCTGAAACATTTAGGCGTTTATATCTGGCGGAAAAATTCGCTTGAGGTATTTAATTTTCTCAGTCCCTCTCCACTTGAACAAATTGAGCAACTGGAGCAGCTAAGAGCCATAGAAAACGGAATGAAAATAAAGGTCAGTGAATCCGGTCTGGACTCGCCTGGAGTAGATACCCTTGAAGACCTTGAGGAAGCTCGCCGCATATTTACTGAGAGGTATGGCAGCTGAAAATATGAGTTTTCATAAACTTGAACATCTAAGCGGAGAAAAAAATTCTCCTCTTTTTATTGCGGGACCCTGTGTTATGGAGTCCAGGGAACTTGTATACGAAGCTGCCGACTTTTTAGCTGGGCTTAAGGCTCATGGACTTAAGATAATAATGAAGTTTTCCTATGATAAAGCCAATAGGACTTCCAAGGATTCTTACAGGGGCCCCGGAATTGAAGAAGGGATGAAGATAATTGCTGATGTTCGTAAGAGAAGTAAACTTCCCATCCTGGTAGATGTCCATACACCACAAGAGGCCTCTCTTATGGCGGATGCTGCCGACATTATTCAGATTCCAGCTTTTCTCTGTAGGCAGACCTCTCTGATTGAGGCTGCGGGCGCCACCGGATGTTTTGTCAATATTAAGAAAGGGCAGTTTATGAGTCCCTATGCTATGAAGCAACAGGCAGATAAGGCACTCTCAGCGGGAGCTGCGGGAGTCTTTTTAACTGAGAGGGGGACTTTTTTCGGATATGGCGATCTGGTAGTAGATATGAGAAGCATGGTAATTATGAAAAAGTCAGGTTTTCCTGTTATTTTTGACGCAACTCATTCACAGCAGAAGCCCGCTAGCTCTGGGAGCGAGACTGGTGGCGCTAGGGAGTTTATAGAGCCTCTTTCTCTTGCTGCTCTTTCTGTAGGAGCTGATGGTTTTTTCTTTGAAATTCATCCCCGGCCCAACGAGGCGCTTAGTGATAGAGAAACCCAGATGGATTTTGAAAGCTTTGAAGCTCTTGCGCTTAAACTCCAGAAAAAAGGAAGTCGGCAAGACTAGTAAAGAATGAGCTTTATTAAAACCGCTGAAAAAGTTCTCAAGGAAGAAGGTAAGGCCCTAATTAGGCTCTCCGGTCTTATAGGAGAGGGTTTTGAAAAAGGGGTCGGAATTTTGGCAGCCTCCAAGGGTAAGATAGTAGTTGCTGGAATGGGGAAATCAGGTCTTGTAGGAAGAAAAATTGCGGCTAGCTTGTCTTCCACCGGATCTCCTGCTCTTTTTCTTCACGCCGCTGAAAGTCTTCATGGAGACATAGGGGTTCTGAGTGCAGCAGATGCTCTTCTTATACTCTCATATAG
>JAAZFS010000085.1 GCA_012511615.1 Elusimicrobiota bacterium
CCTTTATATTAGCTTTCCGCAAGATTTCAGCGGCCTTTAGCGAGGGGGTCACCATACTTCCTATGGCAAGAATTGTCAGAGCGTCACCTCTTTTAAGTATTTTTCCTTTACCTTTTCTAATAAAACTACAGGCTTTCTTTGAAATTTCTCCGGCAGATCCTCTCGGGTATCTTAGGGCTACCGGCCCATCCCAGCGGAGGGCAGAGTAAAGCATATTTTTGAGCTCTCTGCCATCAGAGGGTGCAGCGATAGTCAGATTGGGACAGGTGGCCAAGAAAGAAAGATCAAAAACCCCGTGGTGAGTTGGTCCATCCTCGCCAACAATCCCAGCCCGGTCTAGAGCAAAGATAACAGGGAGATTTTGCAGAGCCACGTCATGAATTATTTGGTCATAGGAGCGTTGCAAAAATGTAGAATAAATCGCACAGACAGGCTTATATCCATCAGTAGCCAGACCCGCCGCAAATGTTACAGCATGTTGCTCGGCTATTCCGACATCAAAAAACCTTTCGGGGTATTCCTCCGCAAATTGCTGTAGCCCTGTTCCACTTTTCATAGCCGCAGTAATGGCTAAAACTTTATCATCTTCAGATGCAAGTTCTACAAGAGTTTCTCCAAAGACATCCTGAAAGTTTTTTCCAGATGAGGCAGGTAAAGAATCACCTGTTTCTATACAGAACGAAGAGGTACCATGAAAACACTCTGGATTATCCTCAGCGGGTTCATATCCCTTTCCCTTTGTTGTTGTAACATGCAGAAGTTTAGGCCCATCAATGTGCTTGATATTTTTGAGTACATCAATGAGTTTTGCGGTATCGTGACCGTCCACCGGACCAAAATACTCAAATCCCAATTCTTCAAATATCATTCCAGGTGTAAGAAGCACTTTAGAGCGACGGGCTATCCTGATAAGTTGGTTTCCGTGAGGTAAACGTTCAAAAATACTTTTCAAACGATCTTCAATCTGATGGATGGGTTTAAGAGTTAGCTTTCTAGCAAGATATTCTCCAAGTGCCCCAACCACCCCTGATATAAACATCTCGTTATCATTCAATATGACCAGCATATCCTTCTTTAAGTGCCCAGCATTATTCAGACCTTCAAAAGCCAAGCCTCCAGTGAGCGAACCGTCTCCGATTACTGCTACTACATCGTAATCTTCACCAGAGAGATCGCGAGCCGCTGCCATGCCGAGAGCCCCCGAAATTGAGGTTGAAGAGTGACCAGTTCCAAACGAGTCGTGTGGACTTTCAGATCTTCGAGGAAAACCGCTTATTCCTCCTTTTCTGCGAAGTTTGCTAAAATCTTTCCGCCTTCCGGTAAGGATTTTATGAGCGTATGACTGATGCCCCACATCCCATACAAGTTTATCTTTGGGAGTATTATAGACGTAATGTAGTGCTATCGATAGCTCTACAACTCCGAGACTAGGAGCAAGATGACCACCAGAATCGGCAGTTACATCTATTATAAGCGACCGAATCTCTTCAGCCAAACTGTTCAGTTCTTCAATATCAAGACTTTTTAGGTCTTCTGTACTATTTATATTTTCTAGTTTCACTTATCTCTTGAAATCATAAAGCAAGCCAAACTTTCAAGTTTTTCCTTGCTCTTACACCCATTAAACCTAACTTCCTCCAGGGCCTTTAAAGCTTCATCAACATACTTGCGGGCTTGGTCCAATGTTTTTTTGGCGTCTTCCGTCTCCTCGTCAAGTATATCATCCTTAAGCTGAAAAGCTTTCCCCAAATTTATACCATAGAGAGAAATTTTGTCAAGTGAATTATCATCGAAATCCCCCACTATTCCTCCTAGCAGTGAACCTGCCCTAAAGAGGCGTGCAGTCTTAAGTTCATTGATATCTTCTATCTCTTCCTCCCTTAAAATATCCGCGACCTGACCGCCAACCATTCCTCCAGCACCAGCATCTCTGCCAAGTATTTCTGCCAGGCGAGCATCACCTGCTTCTCCCAACAATCTAAAGGCTTCGGTAAGTAGGCCATCACCGGCTAAAATTGCCACCGCCTCTCCATATACAATATGAGAGCTGGGCTTACCTCTTCTTTCAGAATCATCATCCATGGCTGGAAGGTCATCATGTATAAGGGAATAAGTATGAAGATACTCAATAGCGGCGGCAGCTTTGGATAACTTTAAAGGGTCAGGGTTTCCAAGTTCAGAAACCCATTTCACAAGAATTGGACGAACTCTTTTTCCGCCTGAAAAAAGAGAATATTCCATAGCTTCAAAAAGAAGCGGATGATACTCTGTCTTTTTGGAATAAAACTCTTTCTCTATCAGTTTTTCTATCTCTTCAAGACCTAATTTAAAAAAATTCTTAAATTTATTATTACTCATCAAAATCTTCCTCCTTCAAGCCATCTTTGCCATCATCGGACAGTATTTTTATCTTTTTTTCAGCAGTCTCAAGTTTTTTTGAGCAGAGATTTTTCAATTCCACTCCGCGTTCAAACAAATTGATGGACTCTTCCAGAGGAAGCATTCCCTCAGAGAGACGGTCTGATATTTCTTCTAACTCATCGAGGGCTTGCTCAAAACTAAGTTCCGATATATCTTTTTTACTCATTATCATTCTCCCTTTTATCAATAACACTACTCCAGATTTCTCCATCGGAGAGAAGCGTCCGAAGTTGATCGTTTTTTTTAATATCAAGAGCCGAATTCAAGAGGCGGTCGCCAACAAAGGTTATAGAATATCCTCTTGAAAGAATTTTTTTTGGAGAGAGGGAAGAAAGACGAGAGCAAGCTATTTCAAACTTTTGTCTTTTCCCCAATAGACTTTTAGAAATAGATGAATTTAACTCATTAAATGCCCTGTCTATATCC
>JAAZFS010000086.1 GCA_012511615.1 Elusimicrobiota bacterium
GAGTAAGGTTGGATGGGGACCGTATCCTTTCAATCTCAGGCATTGATCCAATAAGTGGAAAAAAACTCAGGGATTACCCTGGATTTGCGGTTTATCCAGCGACTCATTTTGTCCTAAGAAGAGACAAGGTAGGTGCTGCTATTGAGTCTATAAAATCAGAACTTTCAGACAGGCTAAAAGAACTAAAAGCGGATAATAAATTTATAGAAGCCCAGAGGCTCCAAATGCGTACAGAGTATGACTTGGAAATGATTGCTGAGACCGGTTACACTCATGGAATAGAGAATTATTCAAGGCATCTATCAGGCCGTATGGCAGGTGAACCCCCCTTTTGCTTGATAGATTACTTTAAAGATGATTTTCTGACTATAATTGATGAGTCTCATGCAACTCTTCCGCAGCTTAGAGCTATGTATGCGGGTGATAGATCAAGAAAAATGACGCTTGTGGAACATGGTTTTAGATTGCCGTCTGCGCTTGATAACAGACCTCTAAAATTTACAGAATTTGAAAAGATAACTGGAAAAACTCTTTATGTATCTGCGACACCTGGTCCCTATGAATTAGGTCTGGAAAACATACAAATTGCCGAGCAGATTATTCGTCCAACTGGACTGATTGATCCCTTGGTAATAATACGGCCTGTGGAAGGGCAGGTGGAGGATCTTTTAAAGGAAGTTAAAGCGGCAGCTGATAAGAAAGAGCGGGTCTTGGTAACTGCCTTAACGAAAAAAATGGCCGAGGACCTTACCGAATACCTGCAGGCAAGAAAGATCCGTTCGGAATATATACACTCCGATGTTGATACCCTAAAAAGAATAGAAATACTCAGAGGTCTTCGTCAGGGGGTTTTTGACTGTCTTGTGGGGGTAAACCTATTGAGGGAGGGATTGGATTTACCGGAAGTGGCTCTTGTAGCTATACTGGATGCTGATAAAGAAGGCTTTCTAAGAAGTGAGACATCTTTGATTCAGGTATGTGGTCGGGCTGCGAGAAATCTTGATGGCAGAGTGATTATGTATGCTGACCGCAAGACAGGTTCTATTAGCCGGGCTCTCAGTGAAATGGAACGGCGTAGAAAGAAACAATTAGCCTATAACCTAGAACACAATATAACTCCTAAAAGTGTGGTTAAGGCTGTGCGTGAGGAGAAGGAATTTAAAGATTCTGCTATTAAAAGTTCGCTCGCTAGATACAGTATGCCTGTTTCTGGAAGAGGAATGAAGGAAAACAGGGAAGGTCTTCTTGAGAGTATGCGTGAGGATATGAGGGAGGCTGCAGACATGCTTGATTTTGAGCTTGCTGCTGCTATACGGGATAAAATCTATGAAATTGAGCAAAGAAGAGATTAGGAAGAAAGTTAGAGAGACTCTCATAGAAGATGGGGCTGATATGGATATTACCTCATCTTCGCTTGAAATTGGAGACGATAGGGCCCGGGCTTATATTTTAGCCAAAGAGTCCGGGGTAATCTGTGGTCTTGAAATCGTCAAGGAAGTTTTCTATTCCTTATGTTCGGATGCGGATATCAAAATACTGAAGAAAGACGGAGATAAGGTGTTTACAGGCGATAAGGTAATGCTTATAGAAGCTTCTCAGAAGGCTCTTCTTTCTGGTGAGAGAACTGCACTTAATTTTTTATCTCATCTATCAGGGATTGCAAGTAAGACCCGGATTTTTGTAGATAAAATTGCTCAATATCCTAAATCTGGCATTTATGATACGCGAAAGACGCTTCCAGGACTGAGAGCTTTTGAAAAGTATGCGGTCAGATGCGGAGGTGGAAAAAATCATAGGTTTAATCTGGCTGACCAAGTGCTCATCAAGGAAAACCATCTTAAAGCAGCAAATCTCAGTGTGAAAGAGGCAGTTTTGAAGGCCCGAAAGAAAAACCCTGCTAGTATTATAGAGGTTGAGACGGAGAATTACTCGGAATTCATAGAGGCCTTGGAGGGTGGCGCTGATATTGTCATGCTTGATAATTTCAAGGAAGAAGATATGGTAAAGGCCTGTCATTTTGCTCACGATAACTACCCTTCAGTTAAGGTCGAAATATCAGGAGGGGTTAGTTTGGATGGTTTAGAGAAAATTGCTGCCGCTGGTGCTGACAGAATCTCAGTGGGGCGAATGACAAACTCAGCCCCTGCGCTGGATTTTACTTTTCTGATGAAATAAATACAGATGATAGATAAAAATTTAAATCAAGCTTTTCTGAATAGCTCAAGCTCGGAGTGCTTGATACTTATTGATATTGGAAATACCTCTACGCGTCTGGGATATTCAGAAGGCGACTGTATTTTGTGGACTGTGGATATTCCTACTCAGCCCATAGAAACTCTCCATGAAAGGTATCTAAAAGAAAATATTTTCGGAGATGTAGCTGAAAAAATTTCAGGTGGGGTTATAGCTACAGTTGTCCCTGACAGCGAAAAAAAAATAAGCTCTATTTTGACAAACTCCGGCATCCCTCTTCTTCATGTAAACCATAAGATCACTGGCGGAGTAAAACTTGGGGTAAAAAACCCTGCAGCTTTGGGGGCAGACAGGATAGCCAATGCCGCCGCGGTCGTTCGATATTACAAAAAAAGTGCGATTGTTGCGGATTTAGGGACAGCAAATACATTTGATGTTGTAAATGCTAACGGTCTTTTTCTGGGAGGTCTCATTGCACCTGGAGGAGGGGCCATATCCGATGCACTGTCAAGCCGTGCTGCAAAGCTTGATAAAGTAGATCTTATATTTCCGGAAAAAATTATCGGAGATGATACAGAAAGTGCTCTTAAATCTGGACTTTATTTTTCAGTAAAGGGTCAGATAGATGAAATATTTGCTGCTATCCTGTCAGAATTAAAAGAAAACCATCTAAAGATAATTACCGGAGGTGTATCAGAAATATTTAGAAGAGAGTTTCCAGGAGATTATGTTTTCGACCGCAATCTTACTCTTAAAGGTCTCATTGCAATATGGATGTATAAAACTGAATCAAGCTAGTTTTTTGCTTATTTAGAAATAATTTCTTCCGCAATTTTTCACAAAAAACTCGATACCCATAAAGAGTTTTTGCATACAGGTTTTTTTCTGAAATATTACCTTTAAATTTTAAAAATAAAATCTTCTTATCGAAGATGTCGCTTGAGTAAAAAGACCTGCCAGATATGTGGATAAAACTTGACAAGTCGTGTGAAAAAATATATAAGACGCTTCTATAGGTAAATTAATATATTGGATATTATTTGATGAAAGGAGGTCATTGAATGACACTTAAACCATTAGGAGACAGGGTACTGGTGAAACCGGTAGAGAAAAAAGAGCAGAAAAAAGGTGGAATAATCATACCAGATACTGCAAAAGAAAAACCCATGGAAGGAACAGTAGAGGCTGTTGGCCCAGGTAAACTAACCGATACTGGTGACCGGCTTGCCATGAATGTTAAAAAAGGGGACAGGGTTCTTTACGGTAAATATTCAGGTACTGAAGTAAAGATAAACGATCTTGATTATCTTATCATGCACGAAGATGATATTTTCGGGATTGTAGGCTGAATAAAATCCAAAACCAGTTAAAATATATAAGTTAATACAAGGAATAATAAAGGAGGAAAATAGTAATGGCAAAAATATTGAAGTTTAGAGATGACGCCGCACAAGCACTACTTGCTGGGGTGCATAAAATTGCAGATGCGGTGCAACTGACACTAGGACCGAAAGGTAGTCAGGTAATTCTCGAAAAAAGTTTTGGCGCTCCAACAATTTCATCTGACGGAGTTACAATCGCCAAGGAAATAGAACTTGAGGATAAATTTGAAAATATGGGAGCACAGCTTTTGAAAGAGATTGCTTCCAAAACAAATGATGTGGCTGGAGACGGAACCACTACAGCAATTGTTCTAGGAAGAGCAATGGTACAGGAAGGTTTCAGAAATGTTACCGCTGGTGCCAATTCAAGACACATAAAGGCTGGAATTGATAAGGCCGTTGCTGAAGTAGTTAAGAGCATCCGCTCTAAGGCTGTCCAGATAAATACTCGTGAAGAGATTGCCAATGTCGCCTCTATATCAGCTACTGACCGTGAAATCGGCAACCTTATTGCTGATGCCCTGGAGCAAGTAGGAAAAGATGGTGTAATATCCGTTGAAGAGGGAAAAGGCTCTGATACCGTTCTTGAAGTTGTAGAAGGTATGCAGTTTGATCGTGGATATTTATCTCCGTATTTTGTGACCGATACTGAAAGAATGGAGGCTGTACTCGAAGACGTATATCTTCTGATAACAGATCAGAAAATTTCTAATCTTCAGGATATGCTACCCCTTCTTGAAAAAATAGCAAAGACAGGAAAACCTTTTCTGATAATATCTGAGGACGTAGAGGGTGAAGCTCTGGCTACTTTGGTAGTAAATAAAATCAGAGGAACTCTAAAATGTGCAGCTGTAAAAGCTCCCGGATTTGGTGACAGAAGGAAAGAGATGCTCAAAGATATAGCTATTCCCACCGGTGGTCAGGTAATCTCCGAAGAACTCGGTGTAAAACTTGATTCTGCTGATGTAAATATGCTGGGACAGGCCAAGAGAGTGACTCTTGATAATGAAAATACCACAATAGTTGGTGGTGTCGGCAAGAAGAGCGATATAGAAGCTCGCGTCAGCCAAATCAGAAGACAGATTGAAGATACTGACTCAGATTATGACCGTGAGAAATTAGAAGAGCGTCTGGCCAAACTCGTTGGTGGCGTAGCTGTAATTAAAGTAGGAGCTGCGACCGAAACAGAGATGAAATCCAGAAAGTTCAAAGTCGAGGATGCAGTAAATGCTACCCGTGCGGCTGTTGAGGAAGGTATCGTCTACGGAGGTGGAGTTGCCCTTTTATTAGCAGTAAATGCGATAAAGGATCTTAAAGGAGATAATCCTGACGAAGAAGTCGGAATAAACATAGTACGGAAAGTGCTTGAAGCACCTGCAAGACAAATCGCAACAAACGCTGGAGAAGAAGGTTCAATCGTAGTAGATAGAATCTATAATTCCAAAGTCGGTATGGGATATGATGCCGAGAGTGGCGAGTATGTGGATATGAGTGAAAAGGGTATTATCGACCCAGTTAAAGTTACTCGTTCTGCACTTGAGAACGCGGCATCAATTGCTTCAATTATGCTGACCACAGATTGCTTGATAGCAGATAAACCAGAGGAAGGTGGTGGACCTGCAATGCCGCCTGGAATGGGTGGAATGGGCGGAATGGGTGGAATGGGCGGAATGATGTAAACTGCCTGAAACCCGAATATTGAAGGCCCCCTCCTCGAGGGGGCCTTCCTATTTTAATAGTGTATTATTTGACAAAAATCAGTAATAAATCTAAATTCGTAGCAATTGGAATTTTTTGGAGGAAGGGTTGAAAGCATTAATAAGTGTATATGATAAAAGCGGTCTGGATAAGTTTGCCTCGGTTCTGGAAGAAGTGGGCTATGAACTTATATCCACCGGAGGAACATATGACTATCTTAAAGCGGCTGGATTTCACCCAGAAAAACTCTCTAATTACTGCGAAAGTCCTGAACTATTAGGCGGTCGGGTAAAATCCCTTCATCCGGTGGTCTTTGCTGGGATTTTGGCTAGAGCCGACCAGGAAGATGAGCTTGTTTCAAAGGATATTTCCCGCATTGACCTAGTGTGCTGTAATCTTTATCCTTTCTCTGAAATCCAGAAAAACTCTTCAGATGAGGAAACCATCTTGGAAAATATAGATATTGGTGGTGTCGCACTTCTGAGGGCAGCTTCAAAGAATTACAAAAAAGTTATTTCGGTTCCCTCGCCTAAGCTCTATTCATCTATCGCTGATATGCTTTTAAAAAATAATCTTGACGAGACTGCTCGACGCCGGCTTGCTGCCGAAACTTTCAGAATCATATTTCAATATGATGCATCAATTGCAGCATATTTATTTGGTGATAGGGAGAATTTTCTTAGTATATCTGAAGAGAAAAATACTAGTTTAAGATATGGAGAAAACCCTCATCAGAAGGCTGCTCTGTATGGAAATCCACCCTATAAGCAGCTTGCAGGTAAAAAAGAATTATCTTTTAATAATTATCAGGATATGGACGCAGCAGTTCGCCTAGTCAACTCTTTTGAAGAACCTGCATCTGCTGTAATCAAGCATGCGGTTGCCTGCGGTGCAGCTGTTAGCAAGGATATAAAAGGGGCTTTTATAGATGCTCTTTCTGGGGATCCCATAAGCGCCTTTGGTGGGATAATTGGATTTAACCGTATATGTGATGCATCTCTTGCATCAGAAGTTATCAAAACTTTTTTCGAGGTGGTTGCTGGGCCCGGTTTTACAAGTGAGGCCTTGGAAATTCTAAAACAAAAGCCAAACCTCAGGGTAATACAGACATTTCCGCTGGAAGTCCAAGCTGATATTCGTCAGATTACCGGTGGCTTTCTTTTACAAGAACCGGATAATTTTGTTGATGAAAATTGGAAGGTTGTTACTGAAAAACATCCTTCTGAAGAAGAAATGAAGGATTTAAAAATAGCATGGAAAATTGCTGGTTTTCTTAAATCCAATGCCATAGCTCTGGTGAGCGATGGTAAGACAGTAGGTTTAGGGAGTGGACAGACCTCCCGGGTGGATTCGGTAAGGATTGCTGCTGATTCAATGAGGCGCCGAGCTGGAAGTGAGAAAAGAATAGTTATGGCTTCTGATGGATTCTTTCCCTTTCCGGATGGCGTAGAAGAAGCGGCTGCTGCTGGCGTCAGTGCAGTAGTTCAACCGGGTGGTTCTAAAAACGATGATACTGTGATCGATGCAGCGAATCGGCTCGGTTTAAGTATGGTCATTACAGGAAGGAGACATTTCCTTCATTAGGAGAAAATATATTATGCAAAAAACACGTCTTTTTACACCAGGTCCTGCGGCAGTACCACCAGAAACTCTTATGGAGATAGGTAGGCCGACGGTTCATCATAGGAAAAAAGTTTTCAAAGATATATATGCGGAAACAATTGAAAAACTTAAGGAAGTTTTTCAGAGCACTGGAGAAGTTTTTGTTTTTGCTGCATCTGGGACTGGTGCAATGGAAGCTGCACTTTTGAATTTTACATCACCTGAGGAAAAGGTTCTTGTCATAAATTCTGGTAAGTTTGGCGAGCGTTGGGAAATCCTTGCTGAGACTTTCGATCTTACACCGATATCTCTTAAATATCCTTGGGGGACAAGCGCCTCAGCGGAAGATGTTGAGAAAATACTAGAGGAAAATAAAGATATAAAGGCGGTATTTGCCACTCTTTCTGAGACCTCAACTGGTGCCCTGCATCCGATTAAAGAGATTGCAGAGGTTACGAAAAAACATTCTGTTTTACTGATTGTAGATGCGGTTAGTGGTCTTTCAGCAGATAGAATAATGACAGATGAGTGGGGCGTTGATGTGGTGGTCTCTGGTTCCCAGAAAGCCCTGATGTCTCCTCCTGGAATGGGTTTTATATGTGTGAACTCAAAAGCTGCTGAGGTTTACAAAAATAACCCTAGGAAAAATTTTTACTGGGATCTTAAAAGAGCGTCAAAATCGGCTCTTAGTTCACAGACTCCCTTTACACCACCTGTTAACTTGATTGTGGGTCTCTTATCCTCCCTTGAATCTATTACTTCGGAAGGGATGGAAAATTTATTCAAAAGGCATGACTTACTGGCTCGGGGTACTCGGGCGGGAATAAAGGCTATGGGATTAGAAGTTTTCCCTGAATCACCTTGTAATGGGGTGACTGCTGTGAAAATACCATCTCCTGATAAAATAGGTAGCCTGTTTGTTGGGCATTGCCAGGATAAATATGGTGTGATATTTGCCGGTGGTCAAGATGATTTAAAAGGTAAGCTATTCAGAATTGCTCATATGGGATATTACGATGAGATGGATGTGGTTACGGCTCTGGCTACAGTTGAGTGCACTCTGAAAGATTTGGGTGAGCGGGATGTGCTGGGGCAGGGTGTAAAAGCCGCATTGGAGGTTTTCACATCTCGGAAATAGTAGACTCTGGATTAGGGAAGAGAGCCTCGCAGGTCTTTTGGGGCCTCTTTTCCTTAATTCTTTTGGTAAGGTGTTTACTGGCCATATTTATCCCTTTAGGGGCGGATGAGGCCTACTACTATGTATATACGCTAAACCCCTCACTCTCCTATTTTGATCTTCCTCCCATGGTGGCGCTTGTAGGAAGTGTAATACCTTTTCTTACGGGTATTGCAAGTCCTTTCGCTCTAAGGCTCCTACCGCTCATACTGTTCAGCCTAACCCTGTTTGTTTTTTACAAATTTTGCCTTCTCTACATGGAGGAAAAAAAGGCTTTATTTGCAACGGGGGTATTTGGTGCGATCCCTATGTTTTTTATTTCCGGTTCTGCACTCATGCCAGATTCACCCCTGATTTTTTTCTGGGTTCTATCTCTTTATTTATTTAAGAAAAACATTGATAATCCCACGAATAAGGGCTAGATCCTATCTGGTCTCTCTGCAGGTGCTGCCACGTTGTATAAATATACCGATTTCTTTCTCTTTTCTGCAGCCTATCTTTTTATATTGATTAATCCTGAAAAAAGAGGGGAGTATAAAAAACTCGGGCCCTATCTTGCAGGTCTATTTGGTCTTTTAGTATTTATGCCGGTCATTTTATGGAATATTAATATTGGTTTTGCTTCTTTCTCATTTCAGGCGGGAAGGGTGGGGATAGCTTCTTTAAGACCTAAATACTTCTTTCAGTCTCTTGGTGCCCAGATTGGATACCTTTTTCCCTTCTATTTTTTCCCGGCGGCATATCTTGCATTCAAGAGTATTCGCAAAATTAAGGAAAAAGAGATTTATCTATTCTCGGCTCTTTTTGGGTCTTTGCCATTACTTTTCTTTTGGGGAGCATCTCTATATAAAAGAGGGCTTCCCCATTGGCC
>JAAZFS010000087.1 GCA_012511615.1 Elusimicrobiota bacterium
CTATATGAAGGTAAGCCCTATGCGGGGGAAGATGCCGCTGGTGGTTTAAGTATTTTAGCAGAAAGAATTCGTAAGGCCGGTCTAGTGCCTGCTATGGAAGAGAGGGGAGATCCTCAACATTTTTTAAGGAGGCAAAAGTAGTTTGATAGAGCGTGATAAAATAGTAATCGCAGGTAGGGTAAATACTGGTAAAAGTAGCCTGATGAACCTCCTTACAAGGCAGGAGACCTCCATAACAGATCCCCGGGCAGGGACAACTGCGGATACTTCAAGGACTTTTATTGAGTTTCACGGACTTGGCCCGGTCGCTCTCTTTGATACTGCAGGTATTGATGAAGAGGGTGGTCTTGGCGCGAAAAAGAAAAAGAAAGTTTTAGATTTGATTAAAGAATCAGATCTTATATTGCTACTTATTAATCCTAGACAGGAAGATTTTTCTGCTGAGAAAGCGCTTATTCAGTATATAAGAGCCCAAGAAAAACAACTTCTTATTATTTATAATATTTTCCACTCTTCCGATAAGGAAAGAATCGCTGACATTGAGAAAAATATTCCTGATTTAAAATTTCATAAAAAAATCAAAATGTCAGCAGTCAATGAATCGGATAGAAGACCTCTGGAGGAATTTATTCTGAAAAACTATTCCTCCTCTTTGCGGCCCCGCCCTCTTCTGCCGTTTTTGAAACCTGATTTATTTTATCCTTTTATTATTCCCATGGATGGTGAGAGCCCTGAGGGTCGACTCATCCGTCCCCAGTCAGTGCTATTAGAGTATATCCTGAGGAATGGGGGTTTTGTGGCAGCTTATAGGCCGGGTTTTATAGCTGACTTAAAGGAAAAAAAACTAGTCCCAGAATCTGAATTGGATAGGGCAGATAAATTTTTTAAAAGTTTTTCGGAAATAGGATGTGTGATTTGTGATTCGCAGGTTGTTGACTATGCTGATAAGGTAATTCCGTCTGATGTATTGCTTACTACTTTTTCAATTGTTATGATAAATTATCAGTCTCATGGAAAGCTTGCGGCATTTAGGGATGGAATAAGGCGCCTGAAAAGTTTAAAAAGGGGGGATAGGGTGCTTATAGCTGAGGCCTGTAATCATACGCGTATGCAGGAGGATATTGGCACGGTCCAGATTCCCAAAGTGATTGAGGAGCGTTTTCCAGAGGTTGTAGTAGAGCATAGTTTTGGTAGAGAGTTTTCCGAAACATCAGAAATCGGTGCTTATGACCTGGTGATTCATTGTGGTGGTTGCATGATTGATTCTGGAAAACTCGCAGCAAGAATAAGGGATTTGGATGCACTTGGAGTTCCTTATACAAATTATGGGCTTTTCCTATCATGGAAAGGAGGAGAAAAACTACTAGAACGAGTTCTCAAACCCTGGGGACTGGATTTGATCTGATAGAATGCGTTTCTGAAAAAGTATTTAATACTTAAAGGAGGTAGGCTTGGAAGACCGACTTAAAAAAGAAATCGATGGCATCATAGAAAAACATGAGGGAAACCATGGAGCTCTTCTAGGGATGCTAGAAGATATCCAAAAAAACAATCCCCACAATTACCTACCAGAAGAAAGCCTGCTTTACCTAGCAGAAAAAACAAAAACACCTCCTTCAAGAATCTACGGAATAATAACCTTTTATTCCTTTTTTAGCCTGGTACCAGAGGGCAGGCACTGCATATCAATATGTCGCGGGACGGCCTGCCATACAAAAGGCTCAAAAAAACTTTTAGATTACATAAGAGAAAATTATCGGTTTGAAAATGATACAGGTGGCGATGCCAAGCTCTTTATTACAACAGAAGATCGAAACCTGACTTTAAAGACAGTAGCCTGTTTTGGACAGTGTGCTATGGCTCCAGTAATAGAGGTCGACGGAAAAATCTATGGAGGAGTCAATATTAATATGCTTAAGGATATTCTGAAACAAATTGAAGGTAAGCAAAAATGAAAATAAAAAACCTTACAAACTTACAAGAAGTCAAAGAAAAAGGCCTAGCAAAGATAAAGCCCAACCGTCCCAAAATAGCCGTGGGGATGAGTACCTGTGGGGCTGGTAGCGGAGGAACAGAGGTTTTTAGCGAGTTTGAAAAACAGCTTAAAAAACAGAAGCTAGATGCTCTCTTGGTAAAAACCGGTTGTTTCGGTAATTGTGCGGCGGAACCAATGGTTAATATTTTTCTGCCTTCAAATCCTATGATTATCCTTAGTCAGGTAAAGCCTGCTGATGTGAAAAATATTGTAAAGGCTATTCTTGAAAACGATATTTCTGGACTAAAGCCACTTTGCAAGATTGAAGAATGGGATCATCTTACGGAGAAGGTTTTTTATGGGCAGGGATTTGAAGAGACGCCCCTATGGGATGAGATTGATTTTTTTAAGGGTCAGGTAAAATATGTCTTGAGAAACTGTGGCCTGATTAATCCTTTGGATATAGAAGAGTATATAGGAGTGGGTGGATATGAAGCTCTCTATAAGGCTTTAAGGGAACTTGGACCGGAGGAATCTCTCAAGGAAATAAAAGAGTCAGGACTAAGAGGTCGGGGTGGTGCGGGTTTCCCTGTTTGGCTCAAATGGCATCTTATCCGTGAAAATAAGGTGGAACCAAAATACATAATTTGTAATGCAGACGAGGGTGATCCCGGAGCATATATGAATCGAAATGAGCTTGAAGGTGATCCCCATATGATAATAGAGGGCATGATAATAGGGGGATATATCTCTGGCGCTTAAGAGGGGATTATATATTGCCGGGCGGAATATCCGCTGGCGGTGGAGCATCTAAATTATGCCATTGAATCAGCCCGCTCCAGAGGTCTCTTGGGAAAAAATATATTTGGCAGTGGTTTTGATTTTGATATAAGCCTGATTGAGGGTGCCGGCGCCTTTGTCTGTGGAGCTGAGACCGCCCTGATTTCTTCAATAGAAGGAAATCCTGGCTGGCCGACACCTCGTCCTCCCTATCCTTCGGAAGAAGGGCTCTACGGAAAACCCACCTGCATCAATAATGTAGAGACCTGGGCAAATATACCTATTATTATCAAAAATGGGGGTTTTAAATTTGCTGAGGCCGGCACAGAAAAAAGTCCGGGTACCAAAGTGTTTTCTCTTGTGGGCAAAATAAAAAATACTGGTCTGGTGGAGCTGCCACTGGGAACTCCTATAAAAAAACTTGTCTATGATATCGGAGGAGGCTCTGGGACAAATAAAAAAATAAAGGCGGTCCAGACTGGGGGACCGAGTGGTGGTTGTATTCCGGCTAAAGAGTTTGATACTCCGATTGATTATGAATCACTCTCCGATGTGGGCTCTATAATGGGTTCCGGTGGTGTAGTGGTCATGGATGAGGATAACTGCATGGTCGATGTGGCTCACTATTTTACGGAATTTACAACATCGGAATCTTGTGGGAAATGTGTCCCTTGCAGGGAAGGTATGAATCAAATTTTGGATATGCTTGCAAAAATCAAGTCTGGGCAGGGAGAAATGATTCTTCTTGAGAAACTTGAAAAGTTGAGCGATGTAATCCGAGATACAGCCCTTTGTGGACTGGGCCAGACCGGACCTAATCCTGCCATGACTACCATAAGATACTTTATGGATGAATATGAAGAGCATATTAAAGAGGGTTACTGTGATGCGGGAGTATGTGAGGAGCTTTTCAGTGCTCCTTGTGAAAATAGCTGTCCTCTCCTTATGAATATTCCGGCTTATTTGGAACTCTTTTTATCGGGTCGGTTAGAAGATGCTTTTGAGGAGATAATAAGATATAACCCGCTGCCTTCGACTATCGGAAGAATATGTCATTTTCATTGTAAAACCAGATGTCTAAGAGAAGATATAGACGCTCCGGTGGCCCAGGGGGAAGTTCATAGGTTTATAGCTGACAGAATTTATGAGGAAGGCTTGCTGGATTCATTTGCGGAAAGGATCAAGAAGCGCAGCTTAAAGAAAACCGGAAAAAAGGTAGCCATAATCGGATCTGGCCCAGCGGGCCTTACGGCTGGTTTTTACTTAAGTCTTGTAGGGCATGGTGTGACGGTTTATGATAAGAAACCGGAGGTAGGTGGAATCCTGCGCTGGGGAATACCTGCCTATAGACTGCCTAGGGAAGTCCTCAAGAGAGAAGTAGATTTTATAGAGAAAATAGGGGTGAAATTTCGTCTTGGCTGGGATGTTTCTTCTAGAGATTTGAAGGAGTTCAAGAAAGAGTATGATGCTCTAATTATTGCCACTGGCGCCTACACTTCAAATAGCTTGAATATTCCTGGAGAGGACGCCAGCGGAGTTATATCTGGCAGTTCATATTTGGAGAGAGTGGCTGCCGGAGAAAAAATACAAATCGGGAAAAATGTTCTTGTTGTAGGAGGGGGAAATGTAGCGATTGATGCCGCTCGGACTCTTTTAAGGGAAGACTGTAGTGTGACTGTTTTGTATCGGCGTAGTCGTGACCAGATGCCCGCAAATCTGACTGAAATTGAAGATGCGGAAGCAGAGAAAGTAAAGTTCATTTTCTGGCGAGCCCCCTCGGAGATACTTGCTGACGAATCTGGGCATATCAAGGCTATCAAAGTAAAGATTACAGAGCCTGGAGACTTTGATCTTTCAGGTCGGCGTAGTCCTCAGGATACTGGGACTGAAGAAACGATAGAGTGTGATACTCTCATATCTGCCATTGGTGAGAGTGTGGATAAAGAGTTTCTTATTGAGAGCGGATTTGAGCTGAATAAGTGGGGAAATGTTGAAGCTGATAAATTTACCCTTAAATCCAGGGAGAAAGTTTTTTCAGCAGGTGATGTTGTAACCGGACCGGGAACAGCTGTGCAGGCTATGGCCCAAGGTAAGCGGGCTGCGGCTGCTGTTGACAGGGAACTGGGCGGACACTGGAGTCTAAATGAGGTTTTTAGAGAGATAAAATATGATAACAAGGTGCCGCTTACAGCTGCCGAAGAAGGTCCGGCAAAAATAAAAAAACTTGGAGTCAAAGAAAGAGTAAATAGTTTTTCCGAGATATCAATGGGACTCACAGAGTCTCAGGCGATTACAGAGTGTCGGCGCTGCCTCAGATGCGATGTGAAAGAGACTTCGGAGATATAAAATGACATCAAAACAAATCAGAATGAAAATAAATGGGAAAAAATTTCTTATGTATGAGGGGATTAGTATTCTTGATGCCTGTGAAGAGGTTGGAATTAAAATACCCTCTCTTTGCTACCTTGAGGGAGTTAGTAAAAGAGCTTCTTGCGGGATTTGTATGGTGGAAATCGCTGGTGCCAATACACTGATGAGGGCATGTGTGACACCGATAAGAGAGGGTATAGAGATATTTACCAATACGGAGAGAGTAAGAAAAGCCCGGCAGACCAATATAAAACTTCTCCTTGCTAACCATCCCAGAAATTGTTTAGAGTGCGATAAAAATTTGAGGTGTGAACTACAGAAGATGGCCGACGATCTTGGTGTCAAGGATATAGAGTATCCTAATATAAAAAATCAAGAGCAGCCATTGGATTTAAGTTCAAATTCTATAGTTCGGGATCCTGAGAAATGTATACTTTGCGCGCGTTGTGTGGAAGTCTGTAGTCGAGTGCAGGGGGTGGCTGCTATTGATATAGCAGAAAGAGGGATTGATGCGCATGTGGCAACATTTTTTAATAAGGGGCTTAGTGAGTCTGAGTGCGTAAACTGTGGGCAGTGTCTGCTAGTATGCCCAACTGGTGCCCTTATGGTAAAAAGCGAGGTGGACAAGGTTTGGGAGGCCTTGGATGATCCTGATTCCTATGTTGTAGTCCAGACAGCACCAGCTGTCCGGGCGGCCATCGGTGAAGAGTTTGGGATTGAGCCTGGTGAACCTCTTACTGGAAAATTGACCGCAGCAATCCGGCGCCTGAATTTTGATAAGGTCTTTGATACCCAGTTTACCGCTGACCTAACCATAGTGGAAGAAGGAAATGAACTCTTAGCAAGAATTCAGGAAGGTGGGCAGCTTCCGCTCATTACCTCTTGTTCTCCAGGCTGGATAAGTTTTGCGGAAACATTTTTTCCTGAGGTTATACCCTATCTTTCTTCTTGTAAATCTCCCCAGCAGATGTTTGGAGCCCTGGCAAAGACCTATTATGCAGAGAAGGAATCTATTTCTCCAGAGAAAATAAAGGTGGTATCTGTCATGCCTTGCACAGCAAAAAAACATGAGGCTCGCCGTCCAGAGATGAATTCTGCTGCTGAATATTGGAAAAAGCGTGGTAGGAAAAATTCAGAACTTCCTTCAAGAGATGTGGATTACGTTTTGACGACCAGTGAACTGGCTGATATGTTCAGGGAGGCTGGCATAGATTTTAATAAACTAGCTGGAGAAAAATTTGATCTACCTTTAGGAATATCAACTGGAGCAGGAACTATATTTGGAGCCACTGGCGGTGTAATGGAGGCAGCCCTAAGAACCGTCTATGCTGTTCTTACAGGCGAGAGCCTTAAAGACCTGAATCTTATGAGTGTTAGAGGTATGGAAGGAATCCGAGAGGCCGAAATTGAGATTGATGGCAGAAAAATAAAAGCTGCTGTAGCTCATGGACTGAAAAACGGTCGCCAGTTAATGGAGGAGGTCTCTGCTGGAAATAGTCCCTATCATTTTATTGAAATTATGGCCTGCCCAGGTGGTTGTATCGGCGGTGGCGGTCAGCCTGCTCCAGCGGATGAAAAAATACTAAAGAAAAGAGCAGAAGCACTTTATAAAGAAGATGAGTCCAAGGAAATCAGGGAGTCACATAAGAATCCCGCAATTATAGAGCTTTATAAGGAGTATCTTGAAAAGCCTCTAGGAGAAATTTCCCATGAATTGCTTCATACTCATTATTCCAAGCGGGAAGATTATAGATAATTAAATTATTTTGTCTACGGGAAAGAGAAAAGCCTTAACGCCTTGGTGTGATTGTTCTTTTTTGAGTTCTTTTATTTTTTCTAGCATCTTTGGCATTTTCTCTGCTTCTTCTATAATCAAAAAGGCGTTATTTGTTCCTGGCCAGATATAGGTATCCAGTCTGGGGCCTGCGCTTTCTCCGACTCCGTGTATGGCGGGAAATTTAGTATAGGACGATAATCCGCATTCTTCCATGCAGGAGGTAATTCTACTTTCAATTGCAGCATTGTAAACAATTAGCAGTGCTTTCATCTTATTTCTCCATTGAAAATCTATTTGTAAAAATCGTATATATTGCGGGAATAACCAGGAGCGTCAGGATAGTGGATGCCACCAGTCCGCCAATCAGGGCCCGGGCTATAGGATAACTCATTTCAGCTCCATCCCCAAGTCCGAAAGCCATGGGCATCATGGCTAGTATTGTGGTTAGGGAAGTCATAAGCACTGGACGAAGTCTTGTCTTACCACCGGTTATTACTGCTTCATCAAGTGGAAGTCCTCTCGCCCGAAGCAGATTTATATAATCTACCAAAATGATGCTGTTATTCACGACAATTCCAGTCAGCATGATTACTCCTACTAGGGAAATTATAGATATACTTGTGCCCGTAAACAATAAGAGCCATATTACTCCGATTAATGACATAGGTATTGTAAGAAGGACAACAAAGGGAGATAGAAGAGATTCAAATTGTGATGCCATAACCATATAAACTAAAAGAATAGCTCCGATTAAGGCAAGACCCAGCCAGAAGAAGGCTTCTCTCTGCTCTTTGGTATCTCCACCCATTGATATATAGAATCCTGCTGGAAGAATTATTTCGCTTAGGGATTCTTCAATTTCTCTACTTACAGCGCTTAAATTCTTTCCTTCGTAATCTGCAGTTACGACATTTCTTCTCTGTTGCCTGAACCTTTCTATAGATACTGGTCCAGCAGCTGGCACAACGTCAGCTATAGTCTTTAATGAAAGGAGTCTTCCTGTGGAAGTTGCTATGGGAAGATTTTCAATCTGAGATATTGATTGCCTGTCATCTTCCTTCAGTTGAACGGTTATGGGATGTTCGTCTTCTCCTGTTCGGAAGAAACCTATTGTCCGGCCGAGGACGTAAGTCTCCACTTGTGAGGCAACTGATGCGGCGGAAACACCGAGCGCGGCTGCTCTACTACGGTCCATTCTAATTACATATTCCAAGAGAGGGTCATCTGTACCAATTTGGACATTTACCACATTCGGTACTCTTTCAATAATTTCGCTAACCTCTTCAGATATTTTTCGTGAGAGATCTAGGTCGTAACCGAATATTTCAACCTCTATGGGGCTTGTCATCCCAGATAGACCTCTGCCACCTCCCCCTGATACCTGGACTTTTACGCCTGGGAAGGAGTTAAGGTTTTGTCTGAGGGCTCCTGTGATTTCTTCCTGTGAGCGTTTTCTCTCTGCTGCAGGTTTTAGTGAAAGGCTTATCTGGGCTACATGTGGGCCTGTCCGTCCGAAGCCTCCTGGACCGATTCTCGATCTATATATATCCGTTTCAGGTACCTGGAGGAGTGCAGCTTTTTCTATTTCGTTGGTTTTTTTAATGGTCTCTTCTAAACGGGTGCCTACGGGGAGTTCAAGATTAATACTGATGTTGCCGTCATCCATACGGGGCATAAATTCGGCTGGGAGCCAGCCCAGGGGAAATACTGCAGCTATAGAAAAAATAAAGAGGGCTAGACAACCGAAGATAACTGTTTTTTTATGGCCAAGTATCCAAGTGAGAACTTTAGCATATATCGAATCGAGCTTATGGAGAAATCTTGATATAGACATAGCTAATCGGTTTTGGCTTTTTAAATAGATTTCTCCGTCAATATCCTTACCTGTAAGTAAAATGGAACTTAAGAGAGGAATAAGAGTTAAGGCTGCGAAGAGAGACACCAGAAGCGATAGGGTAATGGTGAGGACCATTTCCCTAAAGATTGTACCGGTAATTCCCTGAACAAAAAATATGGGTAGAAAAACAGCTATGGTAGTCAGTGTAGAGGCAACAATCGGCATAGAGACTTCAGCTGTGCCGTATATAGCTCCCTCGATGGGCGTTTGACCATTTTCGCGGTGCCTGAAAATGTTTTCTAAAACTACAATTGCATTATCAACCAACATTCCGACAGCAAGAGCGAGTCCTCCCAAAGATATTATATTCAAGGATATATTACCTATCCTCATGGCTGTAAAACTAGCGATAATCGATACGGGTATGGTAATTGCAACAATAAGTGTGGCTGGGATGTTTCTTAGAAAAAAGAGAAGGATAAGGACTGCCAGAATGCTTCCTTGTATTGCCACTTGGACCAAGTTGCTTATGGAATTTTCAATAAATTCGGAGGAGTCCATTGCTACAGTGAAGGAAACTCCAGAAGGGAGTTCCGAGGTCATGTCATCTAAAACCTGTCTGACATTTTCTGCAGTCTCAACTGTACTTGCCCCAGAGCGCTGCTGTACCTGGATCATAACTCCGGGCGAGCCATTTAGGGTCATCTCGTTTGTTCTTTCACGGAAATCGTCAACAACCTCTGCAATGTCGCGTATATAAATGGTACTGCCGTTTCTTTGGGCAACAGCGAGTTTTTCTATATCTTCTATACTTTCAAATTCACTGGATGTTCTTAAAAGATACTCCCGAGTGTTTGTTTTGATGCTCCCACCTGGAAGGCTGAGGTTGTCAGAAGTTATGGCTCCAATTACGGCTGATACTGGGATGGAGAGGGATTCAAGCCTTGCTCTTTCTACTCGGACTTGTATTTCTCTTTCTCTACCACCGTGGGTACTTACGGCGGCCACTCCGTCTGCACTCTCGATTCTAGGTTCAATAAGAGAATCGGCCAATTCTCTCAAATAAACCCGATCATAGGGTCCGTTGATGCCTATCATCATAATAGGCATGGCAGAGAAGTCGAACTTAAAAATACTGGGAGAGTCGGCATCATCCGGCATTAATCGCTGTATTCTATCGAGAGTTTCCCTTACGTCAGCGACGGCAGCTTCTAGGTCTGTCCCCCATTCGAATTCTATTGTTGTGGTAGTCCGACCTTCGCGTATAGAAGAGCTGACATCTTTGACTCTATTTATGGAAGAAACAGCCTGCTCAACTCTACGGGTGATGAGTGTTTCCAACTCAACCGGACCCACTCCAGGGTAACTTTGCCGAATTGTTACAGTGGGGAAAGTAATATCTGGCATGAGCTCGGGTTTTAGCTGGGCTAAAGAAACAATCCCAAAACCTACGATGCCAAGGAAAATCATAATAAATGTGATTTTCCTGCGGACAGCTAATTCATAAAGTTTCATTTAGCTTCTCGGACTGGGTCTCCATCCTTTACAAAATACTGTCCCTCAACTATTACTTTTTCTTCTGGAGAGAGCCCTTCTATAATTTGGGTTTTCCCACTTGCTGAATAGCCTGTGACGACTTGTTTTCTGCGAGCGATACCATTGTCATTAATGAATACATGCATTTCGCTTTCATCGTGAGAGCGTATGGCGGCATCAATCGGAACAAGAAGAGTATCTTGAATGATTTTCACTGTTACCTCGAGATCTGCAAACATCCCTGGCAATATAACTCTGTTGGGATTATCAAAATGAGCCTCGGCATAGGCAGTTCTACTTAAACTATCAAGAGAGTGGGATATTCTGACTACTTCTCCCTCCAGAATGACCCCAGGTCTTGCTGAAACTTTAAGTTTAGCGAGGTTACCTCTACTCACATATTCCAAATCTTTCTCTGGGATATTAAAGGATACTTTCATGCGGTTCAGATTCGCAACGGTGGCGAGAGCCTGCTGGGGTGTGAGGGTGTCTCCGATGCCTGGATAGAGTCTGGAAATTACTCCCTTTATAGGGCTTCTGATACTCATGGGCTCAAATTTCATGCCAGTTATTTCCCTATCAAGAAATGCAAGGACATCATTTTCTTTAACCTCATCCCCTTCCTCAAAAGCATATTTCCGGAGTCGCCCTGGGGCTTCGGCATATACATTGGCCTGATTTACCGCAGATACTTCTCCGGTAAAATGTCTTAGGATTTTCATTTCTCCTATTTCAGGTTCACGTGAACGTACGCTTAGCTGCCGTTCAGCGGGTTTTTCCACTTTACTGGCAAGGTTATCCTGATTCTGGCTTGTGGGGCCAGAAATAAAAAAATATATTCCTGTCCCTACTAGCAATAAAATCAGAAGCGTTAAAATCTTTTTCATAATATTAGTCTCCTCCAACTGCCGTAATAAGGCGTCCGGCAGCAATTTTATATTCGGTGTATGCAGTCATAAGACTCACCTGTGCCTGCATAAATGATAAGTCAGTATCCATAAATTCAAGGTTTGATATTAGGCCATTTTTATAGTGGGTCTGAGCAATTGATAGGGCCTCTTTTGCCTGGGAAAGAGTTTTCCTAAGGGCCTCAATTTTGCCTTCTTCTTCCACTAAGCTATAGTAGGCTGTCTCCACTTCAAGCATGACGACCTGTGCATATAAATCGTATGAGAGTAGGGCCTGTTTCTGCTGGGCGCGGGCTTGGGAAGTGTCGGAAAGAGTGCTGAAACCACGAAATATAGGGATGTTTAGTGTAAGAGAGGCGACCCATGAATCTCCCCATTCATCTTTTCCCTGGTAGGGGTGGTCATACCTTAAATTATATGCGGCTGCAAGATAGGGAAGGCCTTGTGAGCGCGTAAGTGTAATAGCAGTTTTTGCCATTTTTGAAGTAAGTTCAATTGATTGAAGATCCGGTCGGTTTTCCAAGGCTTTCTTGAAAGAATCTTCAAGATTAAAATCTGTTTTTACATAGTCAAGTTGCCCTGATGGCTTTGCCCCCTTTATCCCCGTAAGGAGTGCAAGGTTTGCCCTGGCAGAATGCACGGCGTTTTTCGATTGAAGGATAAGAGGCGCCAAGTTAGATAGTTGAACCTCAGCTCTTAAAAGGTCAAATCTCGATGCCAAGCCATTTTTGTAAAGGATCTCCGCTTGTTTGTAGTGGTTGCGGAGTCTTTTTTCGGATTCTTGCTGGATATTAAGTATTTTCTCTGATAGGAGAGTTCTGTAAAAAGTTTCCAAAACTCTCTGTCTGAGTTTGTTTTCTTCATTAAGCAAATTAGCTTCTGCAATTTTCTTTTGAAGAGAGGCATTTTTCATAAGCGAAATGTTGCGACCTCCCGTAAATAGGGGCAGTTGTGCGGTAGCTGTCAGATTATATGTGTTATCGGGAGTGTATGCTCCTGGAAACATCTCTTGTGGCTGGTCTGGTCTCATGAGGGTTCCCGCGGCAGAGAGGGTGGGGAGAAAGTTTCCCATGGATGAAATTTTTTCTTTGCCAGCCGCTTCGACTTTACTTTGGGCGATTCTAATTTCCTGGTTGTTTTCAAGAGCGCTCGCAAGAGCTTCTTCTAAGGTGAGCTCCACAGCATGGGCTGTATAAGATATCACAAAAAATACTGATGATAAAATCAGTAAAATTTTAAATGTTTTTTTGTTGTGTAAAATGTTTTTATTCAATTGTTCTTAAATTTCAAATCTCAAGACAAAGCATTAAGATTGAGGATTAGCTCTTTATCTTTGCGTATTATACAAAAACAGCTTTTTTCTGCAAGCGCTTATACTTAAGACACAATAAATGTAAGAAAAGTTTCAAAAATAAATAAAGGGGCCGCCGCCCCTTCATTTATTGCTCTTTTTTTAGTCACAGTTTGTTTTGAAGACAATCTCCCTATCTTTGGCATCCACACTTACCTTGCCACCTTCTGAAAATTCTCCAGATATTATCATTGTAGCCAAGGGATTTGTAATCAGTTTTTGGATTAGCCGCTTGAGCGGTCTAGCTCCATATACTGGATCGAAACCTCTTTCAGCAATCAGAGCTTTCGCCTGATCGGTAAGGTCAATGTTTATACCTTTTTGAGATAGATGTTTTTTGAGAACCTCAATCTGTATATCCACTATATCCTTAATGTGCTCTTTTGATAGAGAGCGGAAGAGTATTATCTCATCCAGTCTGTTGAGAAATTCCGGCCGGAAGGTTTTTCTCATTTCTTCCATAACTACCGGCTCTGCTTTTTCAATTCCTTCCTTGGCGATATGATCGCTTCCTATGTTTGAGGTCATAATAATTATGGTGTTTTGAAAATTAACGGTTCTACCCTGTCCATCGGTCAGTCTTCCGTCATCAAGGAGCTGAAGCAATACGTTGAATACGTCTGGATGTGCCTTTTCAATCTCATCAAACAGAATAAGAGAGTAGGGTCGTCTGCGGACTAGCTCGGTGAGTTGACCGCCCTCTTCAAATCCAACATATCCCGGAGGGGCACCAAGAAGCCGTGCGACTGAGTGCTTTTCCATGTATTCACTCATATCAATCCGGAGAAGTGCTTTCTCATCATCAAAAAGAAACAAAGCTAGAGACCGGGCTAATTCTGTCTTCCCAACTCCGGTAGGACCCAGAAATATAAAGGATCCAATAGGGCGGTTGGGATCCTGAAGCCCAGCTCTTGAACGTCGGACCGCATCTGATATGTGGATTAGTGCCTTGTCTTGCCCCACAACTCTTTTCCTGAGATTTTCTTCCATTTTAAGAAGTTTCTCTATCTCGCTTTCCATCATGCGGGTGACGGGGATTCCAGTCCATTTAGATACTACGTTCGCTATATCTTCCTCATCAACCTCTTCTTTAAGGAGCCGCATTTCTTTCTGAAGTTCGCGAAGTTCATCAGATGCATCTTTTAATTCTTTTTCAAGGGATGTGATTACTCCATACTTCAGTTCAGCAGCTTTTTCGTAATCTGTAGCTCTTTCCGCCCTTTCTTGTTCCATCTTCTTTTTTTCTATATTGTCTTTTATTTCTCGAGTTTTTAATATTATTTCCCTCTCTTTTTGCCAGTGATTCTGAAGGTAGGCAGACTCCTCTTTGAGGTCTGCAAGAAGTTTCTCGATTTTTTCCCGTCGCTCAAGAGAGGCCTTATCCTTTTCTTTTTTTAAGGCACTTCTTTCAATTTCAAGCTGACCTATTTTTCTCTGTATCTCATCGATAGCAGCAGGCATTGACTCTATTTCAATACGAAGGTGGCTGGCCGCCTCATCCATAAGGTCTATGGCCTTATCTGGAAGCAGTCGGTCTGCTATGTAGCGGTTGGATAGTATGGCAGCGGACACTAAGGCTGAATCTTTTATCTTAATTCCGTGAAAGACCTCATATCTTTCTTTTAAGCCTCGGAGTATGGCTATTGTATCGTTTACATCGGGTTCTTTGACATAGACCTGTTGAAAGCGTCTTTCAAGAGCGGCGTCTTTTTCAATATGGGTTCTGTATTCGTCAAGAGTGGTCGCTCCAACGCATTTAAGCTCTCCACGGGCCAGAGCTGGTTTAAGCATGTTTGAAGCATCCATAGCACCCTCAGCGCCGCCCGCTCCCACGACTGTATGAAGTTCATCGATGAAGAGTATGATTTGACCATCTGATGAAGTCACTTCTTTTAGAACTGCTTTTAGACGCTCTTCGAATTCTCCCCTATACTTGGCGCCAGCAAGAAGACTTCCCATATCTAGTGAAACTACCTTTTTATTCAGAAGGGAGTCCGGCACATCTTCTTCATAAATTCGCCTGGCTAGACCTTCGGCTATGGCCGTTTTACCGACGCCTGGTTCTCCAATCAAAACCGGATTGTTTTTAGTTCTTCTTGATAAAACCTGTATTACTCTTCGTATTTCCTCATCTCGACCTATAACTGGGTCTAATTTCCCCTCTGAGGCAAGCTCGGTAAGATCTTTGGCATACTTTTTAAGGGCCTGGTATTTGTTTTCAGCATCGGGCCCGTCAGCCGTTTGATGCCCGCGTATGGACGCGATGCCACTGAGGAGTGCGCTTCGCTTGATATTATATTTGGAAAAAACTTCCGAAACTCCGCCGGTTTTTTCTCCAACCATAGCAATAAGTAAATGTTCGCAGGAGACATACTCGTCTTTTAGTGTCTCTGCCTCCCTGAAGGATCTTTCGAGGAGTTTTTGAAGTCGCTGAGACATAAATACCTGTCCTCCGGATACTTCGGGTCTCCCTGAAAGGTCTTCTTTCAAGATCTCTATAATTCCATTAGAATTTCCGCCACATTTTTCTAGGATAGCGGCCGCCAGGGAATTATCCTGTTCCATAAGGGCCAAAAGAAGATGCTCCACATCAATTTGCTGATGCTTCATTCTTTCGGCATACTCCTGCATTTTTTGCAGGGCTTCTTGTGTCATTCGTGTAAATTTATCAAATCTAACCATATCGTACTCTCCTTTATTAAAATTAGTTCGTTTTTCGCACTTGACAAACTTCGGTTTCCGTACTAAAATACTATCGAAATAAGACAGCAATGTCAAGCGATCGGGGTAATAGTGAAAAATAGGATAGATAAAATATATAGATAAAATAGGATAATAAGGAGGTAATATATATGATGCTTATACCATGGAGAGAAAGAAGAGGAATGGAGCCCTTCAGGGATTTGGAGAGAATAAGAAGTCAGATGAATAGTCTGTTTAATACATCTCTCTCAAAGTGGCTTGAGCCATTTGGAGATCTTGAATCAAAAGATTCTTCCTGGGGACCGGCCCTAGAAATTGATGATAAAAAGAAAGAGGTACTTGTAAAGCTTGAAATTCCTGGAATGAATAAAGAGGATATCGATGTATCCATTGATGAAGGTGTACTCACTATAAGTGGTGAGAGGAAAAGAGAAGAGAAAAAAGAAGAGGATGGGCGGGTGAGGAGCGAATTTTGCTATGGTTCGTTTGAGAGGCGGATCTCTTTATCCGAAGAAATTGATGAGAAGAAGGTCCGTGCCGCCTATAAAAACGGGGTGCTCAAGGTAGCTCTTCCAAAAAAAGAGATTAAAAAAACCACTCCGTCAAAGATTAAAATAGAAGAATAAATAAACCTATGTTAACCCCGATCGCTTATTTATTTTTAATAGATTAATGTGTTTTTTTAATGTAATATAAAAGTTAATTGACAGAAAAATATAAAAAAGAATATACTGTTTACAGGGGCTTTAAATTGTCCCTGGATGAACCGGTTTTTACTGTTAGCGTAGTGAGCCGGCTTCTTCACATTCCTATATGGATGTTGAAAAAGCTTGATTCCGAAGAGATTGTCTGTCCCTGCCGCAGTGTCGGAAATGACAGGTTGTATTCTATAGAAGAAGTAAGCGAAGTGAAATACTATTGGGGGCTGATGCAAAAAAGAAAAGTAAAAATTGCAGGGTTAAAAGTAATAAAGGAGCTGCGTGATAAAGATAAATGAATCGTAGAAAAGATACAGTATATAAAACCATACAAATTTCACGGGAAAGTATTAATCCGCCCGATCTCTCTGAAGTGATAGAGCTTGGCCTGGAGCTTGCTAGAGAGGGAAGAGAGGGCCGGAAAATTGGAAGTATGTTCGTGATTTCAGATGAAAAAACGACTCTGGCTAAATCTCGTTGCATGATACTTGACCCTCTTGCCGGGCATCCCCCTTCAAAGAAAAATATCACTGATAAAAATATGAGAGAAACCATAAAAGAACTCTCCCAACTAGATGGGGCCTTTATAATTTCAGATGATGGTATAGTTCTCTCTGCCTGTAGATATATCCATGCAGATTCTTCCGGTGTGGAAGTCCCTCTAGGCCTTGGCTCTCGTCATATTGCCGCTGCTGCGATAACCCTGGCTGCAGACTGTGCTGCAGTTGTGGTGTCAGAGAGTTCGGTTGTCAGGGTGTTCTATAGGGGAGAAGTCGTATTTGAATCAGCTGTCTGAGCCCGAAATTATCTGCCAACTCTGAATTTGACATAATAGATACCATAATATACTTTCCTTACCAGCGTATTTAATATAAGAATCAAATAAAAAATAATTGAAAATTAAAGTAAAAGTAATAGCCAGCGGAAGCAGGGGAAATTCAACTTTGCTTTGGGATGACTCAACTGCCCTCCTGGTAGATTGTGGAGTACCTGTCGGATATGCTGTTGAAACAATAGAAGAAGAAGGCTTTGCTCCTTGCGATATTTCGGGCGTATTGATGACTCATTCTCACGGAGATCATATAAAAGCAGCTTTTCTGAGAAGAATGATAAATAATAATGTTCCTCTTTACTGTCACTATGAAACTACAAATGATTATCTTGCTGACTTTGAGTTTCTAAATAAAAAAAATATTGTTCCCTTTGATGACTGCCGTTTTTCTGTAGGAGATTTTGTTGTGGAAGCTTTTGAAGTCGACCACGACTCAGAAGCATGTTTTGGCTTTAGTATATATTCAAGCAATAGTAAAGTTACGCTGGCGACTGACCTTGCTTATCCAGACGATTCACTAATAGAAAAATTTGTAAACTCTGATATTATCCTTATTGAATCAAATCATGATCCAGGGCTCCTGATGGAATCGCAGCGGCCTTCATGGCTTAAAAGAAGAATTCGAGATTCACATCTTTCAAATCCTGCTGCTGCTAAATTTATAAGAAAGGTATTGGAACAATCGGAATTGATGCCTTCGGCTATAATACTTACTCATCTAAGCTCTGAGTGCAATATGCCTATTCTAGCCGAGGAATGCATGAAAGATATGCTCAAGTCTTGCGGCATATCGATACCTGTTATTTCGGCACCTGAAAGAAGAGCACTCTCAATTATTGGAATGTAATTAGCGTATTATCGGAGAAAAAATTTATATCCGAGAGTAAGTGCTTTTGTATTTACACTGACCATATCACTTCTCTTTACTGCAAAAATATCACTTATTGTTTCAGAAAGACTCTCAAAAGAAACAATATTAAAGATAGCTGAAACTGCCCCAAGCATCACCATATTGGTAGCCCTGATAGAACCAGCTTCGAGCGCCAAATCATTTGCAGGTATTGTGAATATTCTTTCTGGAATCGGTTCAGAACCGGCCAAGGAAGAGTTTAGGATAAGATTGCCGGAACTATTTAGTTTTGGAATAAATTTATGCATGGAAGGGGTATTTAAGCAGACGAGAATATTGGGGAATTCTACAACTGGAGCACCGATTGTGTCATCAGAAATAATTATTTGACAATTAGCGGTGCCACCTCTCATTTCGGCCCCATAAGAAGGAAAGAAGGTAACATATTTATCTTCCATCATTGCTTCTTCGCAGAGAAGAGTTCCCGCTAGCATACCTCCCTGCCCGACATAACGACTTATTATGACTGACGTTTTCATAAGTCTTTATAAACCCCCAGAGGAAAATCCTTAATTAAATTTTCCTTGATATGGGTTAGACTTTCAAGAGGCGTAATTTTCCATCCAGTAGGACACATTGATAGAAATTCTATCAAAGAAAGCCCTTTATTTTGAAGCTGGATTTCCAGTGCTTTTTTAACAGCTTTTTTTGCCTTGTTTATATGACCAGGTGAGTGAAGAGATACCCTCTCTACATAGGCGGTGCCAGGGAGGCTGGCAATAAGTTCAGATACCTTTGAAGGCCACCCATCGTCAGATTGGCTTCTTCCCTGGGGTGTGGTGGTGGTAACCTGATTAATCAGTGTGGTAGGGGCCATCTGACCGCCAGTCATTCCGTAGCAGGTATTATTAATAAAAAGAACGGTTATGTTTTCCCCTCTATTTGCCGCATGAAGAATTTCATTACCGCCTATTGCGGCTAAATCCCCATCTCCCTGATAAGTAATGACAACTCGATTGGGAAGAACTCTCTTTATTCCAGTAGCCACTGCTGGAGGTCTCCCATGCGGCGCTTCAGCAGTATCAAAATTCCAGTAATAATATCCGAACACAGCACAGCCGACCGGGGCGATGGCGATAACCTTGTTTCTTATTCCGAGTTCATCTATAGCCTCAGCCAAGATTCTTTGAGCAATTCCATGCCCGC
>JAAZFS010000088.1 GCA_012511615.1 Elusimicrobiota bacterium
ATATTTACCAACGGTCTAATGCTAAACGAAACCCGCCTCAGGAAAATTGCAGATGCAAAAGCAGACATCATCCTATCAATCGATGGAACTCAAAAAGAGTCTTACGAAAAGATAAGAAAAGGGGCAACTTATGAGAACCTCATACGAATCCTAACTCGTATAAAAGAATTTACTCAAACCCCAGGTAATGAAATAAAAGTCCAAATCAATCCCGTAATAATGAGATCTAACTACAAGGAATTAGAAGGCTTTATAAAAATGGCCGCCAAATACGGAATATATGCAGTAACCTTCTCCCCCATAAGAGGAATCTTCGGTGATGAGAATATCTTTGATTCCCAAGATGCTGAAGCCTTTAGTTTTATCAGAGAAAATATGCCCTCAGTTAAAAAACTAGCACGAGACCTCGGCGTCCGTCTCAACGACTGGCTTCCGGTAGATCAAACCCCAGTTTCAAAGACCACCGAACCCACTCCGTCACTAATGGAAAATGACAAACTCTTCTGCCACTCCCCCTGGCAGAGACTTACTATCGATAATATGGGCTCGGTCAGACCCCATATATTTTGTCTAAATAAATCAATCGGAAATGTTGACAATATGTCTCTAGAAGAACTTTGGAACTCCCCAGGCATCAGAGAATACAGAAGAAGAATCATAAATAGAGACCATGAGGGTCTCTGCCAGCCTGAATGTATTAATGGTCAAGTTGCAGAGAACACCCGGGATATTGAATAAGCTATAATTTTCGCTAAACTAAGAAACCTCTAGTCCTAGCAAAAAAATTACTTTATATCCAGTCTTTTTCTTTCGGTGCCAAAGCTCCTAAGTTTTTTTTTGGAGTTTTGATAAAACTCTTGCCATATCACTTGGTACTGGAGCTGATATCTTTATTATCTCTTGAGTTTTGGGATGTGTGAATTTTATACTCTTTGAATGAAGCATTAGCCTCTCAATACCTAGATTCTCGCTTAAACTTCCTCCATATAAAACATCTCCTGCAAGAGGGTATCCCCCTGATGCAAAATGAGCCCTTATCTGATGAGTCCGACCAGTTTTAATTTCTACTGAAAGAAGACTATAACCCATATATCTTTTTTCTACTCTAAAAAGAGTTTCGGCAGGATTACCTTCTTGGGAGGCTATCATCCTAAAGCGGTTTTCCTTATCCCGAATAAGAGGCAGTGATATTCTTCCCTTATCTTCTTTTATCTCACCTTCAATTAGAGCCAGATATTTTTTAATAACCGTTTTATCAATCTGTAGTTTTGTCTGAACTATAGGAATTTTGGAGACCAGCAAGAGTCCAGAGCTATCTTTATCAAGTCGGCCAATAAGCCCAAAATTTAGTCTTTCACCAGAGCTAAGACCAAATTCTTCAATATTAAAATGATTCATCAAAAGATTTATCAGAGTATCCGAATAATGACCGCATCCAGGATGAACCACCATACCTGCAGGTTTATTTACGGCCAGAATATAATCATCCTCAAATAGAATCTTTAAGGGGGTTGGATTTTTAAAAATAAGTCTTTTCTCTAGCGAAAACTTTAAATTGATAATTTGACCGGTTCTTATGATTTCATCACAGCTTACGGGTTGGCCATCAAGCAATATATTTTCATTCAGGCACTGGTCTCTTAAGTAACTTATTGAAATATTTTCAAATTTAAGAAAAAGGAAATCAAGCAGGCGCATCCCAGCTTCCGACTCCCTTATCCTGATGGTTTTTTCGCGCTTATTAATTTTACTTATCTACTTCTCGTCACACTTTCTTTCAGTGCATAAAAGAAGGGCGTCCGAAGCATTTACGCTGCAACAAAAACCAAGCGATTCAATTTTCTCCGTGGAGTAAACTCGCTCCTTCATAAAGAATTTAATCAGCTTTCTAACCAAGGGAATCCAGGAGAAAAGCTTACTATAGAAATCATTTAAATAGATAGGGGGCTTAACGCCCAAGCCTTCAGCCATTATTGAAAAGACTTGACCAGCCTGAAGCACTTGGCTATCTGCTACAAAATAAGTTCCAGAAAACATTTTATCAGTCTCAAGAGAGAAAATTATTGCATCCACCAGGTTTTCGATATAGACCATATGAAATCTTGCTTTACCTCCCTCTGGAAGTGGAAGGGCCCGGACCTTTAAAAACTTTGAAAGTGTGGGTAAATAATGTGGTTCTCCTTTTCCGTAAACAATAGGAGGTCGCAAGATAATGACAGGAAGTCCTTTTTCTCTATATTCAATCACCACTTTTTCTGCCGCAATTTTTGACTCAGCATAAGGGGTAGATCCTAAATAAGGAAGATCTTCCGATAAGGGAACCTCTTTGTTGCCGCTTACCACGGAAACAGAACTGATATATATGAGTCTTTCTACATTGTTTTCAAGAGCCAGACGGCATATGTTTTCCGTTACGATAGGATTAATTTTATTCTTTGGAGAATTAGACACGCATCCCGCAGCATGGATTATTACATCAAAAGTCTTATCCATCTTTTCAAAAATTTTATAATCTGAAATATCCCCTACAATATATTCTGCGCCTCTATCCGTAAAATAATTATCCTTTTCTGGCCGCCTGCTTATGACAAAAATATTAAATTTTTCTTCACTATTTATTAATCGATTGAAAAGAGCTTTTCCTATAAATCCGGTCGCCCCTGTTAAAAGAAGATTTTTTTTAGAAAAAGCTTGCTTATTTAAAGTCATCTTTTTTTAAATTCCTTTATTTTCGCTTCCCTTATCTTAGAAATATTATTAATTTTTTCCATATCTGCTTGAGAAATTTCCCAGCCAAGACTTAAGGAGTTTTCCCGGGCCTGTTCAGGAGTACGGGCACCTGCTATAGCTAGACTAATACCTGGTTGAGAAAAATTCCAGTTGAGCATAAGCTGGGCCAAAGTCTTTTTATAGCCTTCGGCGATTTTATTCAAATTTTCTAGAGCCTGCCTATTAATTGTAAAACGAGGCTCCTCAAATTCTTCTTTTTTGGTTTGGCGAATCCTGTCTTCTGGTACTTTTTCTCTGGGCTCTAAGAAAAACTTACCAGTTAAAAGTCCGCTATATAAAGGAGAATAAGTAAGAATTTTAATATTGTTTTTCTGGCAATAGGGTATGATATCTTTCTCAAGCTCCCTATTAAAGAGACTATACTCAGACTGAAGGCTATCAACTGGTGAAAACTTTGAGAATTCCTTTAGTTGTAAAAAATTAAAATTACTTAAACCAATAGCTTTTATAATTCCCTTATCTTTTAATTTTTGAAAAGTCCGAGCAGTCTCGGGAATCGGGGTATTTGGATCGGGCCAGTGAACCTGATAAATATCAAAATAGTCCGTCTGAAGCCGGCGCCGGGATTCATCTATCTCCTTTAGTATTTTTTTCTCTGAAAGATCGTGATAAATCTTGGCGCCCTCCCAGGAAAGGCCAGCCTTGGTAGCTAAAATCATCTTATCTCTAAGTTTTCTTTTTCTTAAAAAATCACCAATAAGTCTTTCCGACCTTCCCCGACCATAAACCGGAGCAGTGTCAAAGAAATTTATTCCGGAAGAAACCGCAGCCGCCATTGTCTCATTAGAGATACGATCTTCCTGCTTTCCCCACCAGATATCGCCCCCTAAGGCCCAAGTACCCAGCCCTAATTTTGAAAGATTAGTGAAAATACTCATATTACTGATTATCTTTTTTTTCCAGCCTAATTACAAATAATTGATAG
>JAAZFS010000089.1 GCA_012511615.1 Elusimicrobiota bacterium
ATGCTGATAGACCTACTGATGGTTTCTCTGTATTTTTGCTTATATTTTCTTATTCTTATTTCAATTTACGACAAGCTTAACCGGTTCACATCGAAAGCTTTTGATGGACTACCAGTGATACTTATTGTTACTGGGCTTATATCAACTATTTTGAGCATGCTCTGATGATTTATCTAATAGTAGTAGTAGTATGTTTCATTTATCTTTATTCGGATTTAGAAATAAGTATTGTTGTAGCAGATAAACCATCGAGTTTTAAAAAAACATTTATCCAAGGCCGTTCGCCACTGAATGAAAAAAACAAAGATGAGAATATAGCAGAATGCTCAGAAACTCTTGAACTCTGTGGAAAAGATATTAAGCATACGAGTGTCTGCCTTAGATGCTATAGATGTGTTTCTCAGTGCCCAGAGAATGCCATACTTCCTGGGGATAGTGGAATTCCTGAGATAAATACCGAGATATGCCTTGAATGCGGTAGATGTGTAGCAGCTTGTCCGTCTGGAGCTTTGCAGGCTTATTTTGAATAAGGGAGATATCTGGCTTTTAATAGTTTTCTTGGCTATTGCTAGCCTTCTTTTTATTTTTGCAAAATTTTCACCTTCTCCCCATGAAAAATATTTGACTATCAAAATGAAGGATGAGGTGGCACATCAGATTAAATTACCCTATTATGGGGAGCTGGTTCTTCCTTCTCTTTCAGGGGATGTAACCGTGGAAATTTCAGGGGAAATTGCCCGCATTAAAAGCAGCCCCTGTAAAAATCAATTTTGTGTTAGGCAGGGATTTATCAAGCCCGGCGGTCCCCCTTCAATATGTCTTCCTGAAAGAATAATGCTTGAAATAACTGGTGACAAGGAGAGCTATGATGCGCTCACAAGATAAGGTTCGTATTGTCCATATAGCAGTATTTATTGCGGCGGCATCAGCTCTTCAGGCTGCAGAAGCCCTACTTCCCCATCCCATACCATGGATTCGTTTGGGTCTTGCCAATGCTTTGACACTTTTTTCACTGATAATCTATGGGCCAGGTGCGGCATTTAGCGTGTCATTTGGGAGAATTCTTATTGGCTCTATGCTGAGTGGTAGTTTTTTATCCCCAGTATTTTACCTTAGCTTGTCGGGTGGTTTATTCTCAACATTAATTATGACTCTTATATATCGCCCCTTTGGTGTTTTGAGTCCGGTGGGGGTTAGTATGGCAGGGGCAGTTTCACACAATTTTGCTCAGCTTATAGTTGCTTATTTATTGATGGGGAATAAGGGAGTATTTTTGCTCTCTCCGATTCTTATCCTTACAGGATCTGTCTTTGGATTTATAAACGGCTATATAGTAAAAAAAATTCTGCCGGTCCTTGCGGTTTATGCTGATAAAAAAATTTATCTTGCATCTACTTCCCCTCAGCGAAAAGAGTTTTTTCTCAAAGCCGGAGTTCCTTTTATACCTATTGCGCCAGAAGCAGACGAGCCTTCAGCTGATGAGGGGGAGAGTCCCAGTGATTATGCCAAGCGGATAGCTGAAAAAAAGATGGAAAGTGTGAAAGGAAAAATTTCACCTCCTGGAATTGTAATTACAGCTGATACTCTTGTGGAATGCGGTGGTCGCATCATGGGTAAACCAATTTCTGAGGAAAACGCTGAAGAGATGCTGAGATTTATGTCTGGTGAAAAACAGAGAGTTTATACTGCTATCTCTGGATATAATCTTAGTTCAAAAGAAAAAATAACCGAAATAACGGCGACGGAATTGAAATTTAAAACCTTAACTGAATCAGATATAGAAAATCTTAGAAGTAAAAACATTGATAAAGCTGGAGCTTATGGTATTCAGAGTATGCGGGATAAATATATTGAATGGATACGTGGAAGCTATAGCAATGTTGTGGGGCTACCTATGGGAAGCCTCAGAAGGATAATTCGAAAACTATCTCCTTAGCTTGAAATACCGGCGAGTTGGGGGTTTATTTCTATGTTGTATCTCTGATGAAGATTACGAATCCAGTGAGAATATGTCTGAGATCTTTTGTTTTGCAAGAGATTGCTTTCGTATTGCTGCTTCATTTCGGCAAAATCATCCAGACTACCATGTTCAGAGATAAAGTGTAATTCCACTTCAGCTGGGGTAACTCTTATAGCGGAAAGTATCATTCTTTCCAGTTTTCTGATAGCAAGATCTCTTCGGATTAGATCTTCAAATTCATCTGGCACAATGTTTAGAGAAAATCTAAGGGCCTGCCTGTAGAGTTCAAAATTGAAAACTTTGTTCTCCTGAAACTGAGGTAGGCTTTTTATGGTTTGGATAATCTCTTCATCGGGTACTTTAATTCCCATTCTCAGGGCTTCTTGATATCTGAGTTCTTGATTAACCATTGAACTGAGTACTTCTCTTCTTACTTGCAGAATCTGTTCTTGGGTTAAGTCTTGTTTGTATTCTTCTCTAATTCTACTTAGTTGCCTGGTAAGCGTCTGCTGGTAGTCTGCTATATCAATTCGCTCTTTGCCCACCTGTGCTACAGCTCCAGTATTAGGAGATCCGGTTCCAAACCAAAAGAAAATACCTCCGACAAAAAGAATCGTAATGAACCAGAGTACCTTGTTCATGTTTTTTCTTAATAAGTCCATCATGATGTGTTAATAATAGTTAATATTTATGGGGATGGCAAGGGCCGATTTTAAATCAAGGCAAAAGTAATAAAAGAGTTTCACTAGGCTAAGTAAAAAAATCTTATTTCAGAGTTTTTTCGGTCAGGAACTCCTTATATATCTTTCAAGCCGATCCATACCTGTTTCTATATCGGATAGGGAAGCAGCGTAGGAAAAGCGTATGTAGCCCGGAGCTCCGAAGCCTTCTCCTGGAACTATTGCCAAGTATTCTTTTTCAAGTATGTCTTTGGCAAATTCCATAGAAGTTTTACCTCTTAATACCTCTCTTATATCGGGGAATATATAGAATGCTCCTGAAGGTTTTCTGCATTGGACCCCTGGTATGGAACAGATTCTCTTATAAATGTAGTCTCTTCTTGTTTTAAATTTTTCTGCCATTTCCTTAATGGCGTTCTTGCCTAAGGGAGAGCTTAAGGCGGCAATGGCACCATATTGGGCAAAACTAGTAGGGTTTGACGTTGAGTGAGATTGAAGTCTGCTGGCTGCAGATATAAGATCAGAATTTCCTGCGGCATAGCCGATTCTCCAGCCTGTCATAGAATAGGCCTTTGAAACTCCATTAACAACAACTGTTTTCTTTTTTAATTCATCAGATATGGATGCGATTGATACAAAATCGGAATCATAAGTAAGGTGCTCGTAAATCTCATCAGAGATTACGGTGATATTATGTTTTAATATAATTTTAGCAAGAGCTTTTAATTCTTCTAAGGAATAAACTCCACCTGTAGGATTGGATGGAGAATTCAATATGAGAATTTTGGTGGATTTGTTTATCAAGGGAAGAAGTATCTCAGGGGTTAGTTTCATGTTTGTAGAAAAAGTATCTGCAATAACTGGTTTTGCACCAGCAGCTTTTACCATTTCGGGGTAGGATACCCAGTATGGGGCAGGAATTATCACTTCATCCCCCTCTTCGACTGCGCATAGTATTATATTGAATATACTGTGCTTTGCTCCGCAGCTTACTATTATCTCATTTGCTTCGTAAGAAAGATTGTTGTCTTTCTCGAATTTTTGAATAATTGCCTTTTTAAGTTCAATTTCACCAGAAGTTGGAGTGTATTTTGTCTTGCCGTCCAGTAGGGCTTGAATGCACGCATCTTTTATAAATTGTGGGGTGTCAAAGTCGGGTTCGCCCGCACTCAGACTTATAACATCTTTTCCTTCAGCTTTTAGTTGCTTTGCCTTCGCCGCTATTTCCAAGGTCGAAGAACCAGCAATATTTTGGGCTAATCTGGACAGCATAATCAATCCTCCTAGGTTTGCATTTTGGTAGTTTAAAAGTCTATATTAGGATAAAATATAAAAAATTTAAAGGGCTAGTATTTAACTGCTTATGATTGATTGACAATAAGTGGTAGTTTTACTAACATCGCTTCCACATTGCACCCTCGTAGCTCAAAGGATAGAGCAACGGCCTTCTAAGCCGTAAGTTGGGCGTTCGAGTCGCCCCGAGGGTGCCAATTTATTATTAACGTATCAGGTTTGACACTTTTCGCGTTATTAAATAAAATACCGTGATTAATTACGGTGGGGTTTAGCTAATGTGAGCCGCTAGCTCAACCGGTAGAGCAGTAGACTCTTAATTTATTGGCTCGGGGTTCAAGTCCCCGGCGGCTCACCACCTGATATTTTTTCGGTCGCGGTGGCGGAATTGGCAGACGCGCTAGCCTTAGGAGCTAGTGCCTTCGGGCGTGCGAGTTCAACTCTCGCCCGCGACACCAAAATCCGGAGAAATCCTTTGAAAGGAAATTATATGCAAGAAATTAATTATAAGGTTGATAGAAAAAGCGATAGTTTAATAGAAATCAAGTCTTCTCATCCTTGGGAGAGTGTTAAATCAGAAATTGATAAAAGCTATCTGAAAATCAAGAGCATGGTTGCTCTACCAGGATTCCGTAAAGGCAAGGTGCCTATGGATACTATTAAAAGCCGATATTCTGCCGAGGCAGAAAGTGATTTTATGGAATCTTTTGCTCCGAAACTTCTCAAGGATATACTTGAAAAAGAAGACATAACCCCTGTTACTACCCCAGGTATTACGGATTTTTCCATAGAGGAGGGAAAACCATTTGAACTCACTCTGCAGGTGGAAGTGCTCCCTGAAGTACAGCTGAAAAAATACAAGAAATTAAAACTTACGAAAACAATATATGAAATATCCGACGAGGATCTTGAAAAAACCCTAAATGGACTCTGTGAGAGGAACGCCTCCTTAAAACCAAAAGAAGGAGTCGCAGAAGAAGGAGACTTTGCGGTTGTTGAATTCAAGGCCTTTCGTGATGGGCGGGAAGTAGACTTAGGTATGCCTCTTCTCAGGCTTGTTGAGATTGGTGGCTTTGATCCTTTGCCTGGGTTTGATGCTGAACTAATAGGTATGAAACCAGGAGACAAAAAAGAGTTTGATTATGAGTTCCAAGAAGATTTTTCTCGTGAAGAGCTCCGGGGTAAAATCGCCCTTTTTAAGGTCTTGCTTAAGGACTTGAAGTCTAGAAAAATTCCTGATGTAGAGGAAATTGCTGCCAGTATGGGATTGAAAGATGCTAAGGAGCTCCGGAAGAACATGAAAGAAAATCTTCAGCGCCAAGCAGACCAGAGAAGTCGGAGTGGGCTTGAAACTCAGATAATTGAAGAAATCCTTGCTAATCACGATTTGGAAGTTCCAGAGGGTCTAGCTAAAGAGGATGCAGCAAGACGAATGAAAGATGCGGCTACTTATGTTGAAAAACAGGGTGGGGATCCTTCGGTACTAGATGAAAAACTTTTTCTTGATAAAGCTAAAGATGACATAAAAGCAGGACTTCTTTTAAAGGAAATTGCGGAAGTAGAAGAAATTGAAGTCACCGATGATGATGTAAAAGCCGAAGAAGATCAGATTATGGAGGCCTACGGGATAAAAGAGAGAGAGCAGGTAAGTCCCTATGTCGATAAGAGTGCCCTGCTGGCCGCAAAAGTTTTTGATTTCATAATTGAAAAAGCCAAAGTTAAAGAAGAAAAGTTTTCAGAAGATAAAAAAACCGCTGAAAATATAGACGGATAAAATTAATAGTAGACTTGGAGGTATATTTTTTTGACTAATATAAATAGAGAAGAAGAGCTTATGCAACTTATACCAATGGTTGTGGAAAGTAGCCAGAGGGGAGAAAGGGCTTACGATATATATTCCAGGCTCTTAAAAGATCGTATTATTTTCGTGGGTACACCTATCAATGATAGCGTGGCAAATTTAATTATTGCACAGCTTCTTTTTTTAGAAGCTGAGAATCCCGATAAAGATATTTCTCTTTATATAAACTCTCCTGGTGGTATAGTTACTGCAGGTTTGGCTATATATGATACAATGCAATATATTAACCCAGAGATTTCAACTATTTGTATGGGGCAGGCTGCTTCTATGGCTGCTGTCTTACTGGCCGCTGGAACCGCTGGAAAACGCTATGCACTTCCGAATGCTCGTATACTAATTCATCAGCCGCTTGGAGGAGTTCAGGGTCAGGCTACAGACATAGGTATCCAGGCAAAAGAGATAATGAGAATGAAAGATTCTCTTAATCAAATACTTGCCTCTCATACAGGTCAGAAAATTACTAAAATTGCAAAAGATACTGACCGCGACTTTTTTATGGTACCTGAGGATGCAAAAACATATGGTATTGTAGATGAGGTCATAGCATCAAGAAGTGAAATAAAGTAAATGAAAGATAAAGAGGATATTTTTAAAGATATTATTCGGACTTGCATATTCTGCGGAAAATCCGAGCACGATGCTGGAAGAATGGTAGGGGATAAAGGAACTTTTATATGCGATGAATGCATAGAGAGATCCCATACCCTCATAAAGCAGATGGATGCCCGTGAGCGGCGTATTAAGAGTAAGAGACTTCCGCGCCCGAGTGAAATAAAAGCCGTTCTAGACCAATTTGTTATAGGACAGGAGACTGCCAAGAAAACCATATCGGTAGCAGTTTATAATCATTATAAACGGGGCGGACTAACTGGAAAGGGCCCCTTCTCTTTTTTCGATGATGACAGAAAAGCTATTGAATATGATGAAGATGTTGAACTGGAAAAATCAAATATACTTCTAATAGGTCCAACTGGAACTGGCAAGACCCTTATGGCGAAGACACTTGCTGGAATTTTAGATGTCCCTTTTGCTATCTCTGATGCTACGACACTAACTGAAGCCGGTTATGTGGGAGAAGATGTGGAAAATATCATTCTGCGCCTTTTGCAGAATGCTGCCTTTGATGTCAAAATGGCAGAATGGGGAATTATTTACGTAGACGAGATAGACAAGATTTCCAGAAAATCTGAGACTCCTTCTATTACCCGGGACGTTTCCGGAGAAGGGGTTCAGCTGGCTCTCCTTAAAATTCTTGAAGGAACCGTTGCCAATGTGCATCCACAGGGGGGGAGAAAACATCCAAATCAGAAGTTTATTTCAGTTGATACAACCAATATTCTCTTTATATGTGGTGGTGCTTTTGGGGGGCTTGAAGAATTGATTGTATCCAGAATGAGTGAAAAGCAAATGGGTTTTGGAGCCAACCTGATTAAAGGAAAAAGACAGGATTTGGGTGAAATATTTGCTATGACTGAACAAGAAGACCTTATAAAGTACGGACTTATACCAGAACTTATTGGCAGGCTACCTGTTATAGGCTCATTCAATAATTTGACAGAAGATGAACTTGTAAGGGTTTTAACGGAGCCTAAGAATTCTATAGTAAAACAATATACTAAGTTATTGGCACTTGAGGGGATTAAGCTTTCCTTTACGGAGGATGCCCTCAGAACAATAGCGGAAACCTCGATGGAAAAATCCAGTGGTGCCCGAGGCTTAAGGGCCGTTATTGAGAAGGTAATGCTTGATATGATGTATCAGGTTCCTGATAGAAAAGATATCTTGGAATGTGTAATTACTCCTGATGTAATTGAGAATCGGGCTGAACCGATACTCAAAACAGCTTAAAACTATGTCCCAAAAAAATAAAAAAATAAAAGTATTAATGAGTGATAGTATGCCGCCGGTTGCGATGGAAATGCTTAAAAAACGCAATTATGAGGTAGATTGTTTGCCAGGTCTGCCACATGAGGAACTTATTCAAATCATAGGAAATTATGATGCCTTGATTATAAGAAGTGGAACCAAGGTAAGTTCTTCTGTAATTAAGCATGGGTATAGATTGAAAGTAATTGGTCGTGCCGGTGTTGGGGTTGATAATGTTGATATCTCTGCAGCAACCCGGGCCGGTATTGTGGTTATGAATGTTCCCAAAGGTAATACAATATCCGCCTGTGAACATACCTGGGCTCTGATGCTGAGTTTGGCTAGAAACATTCCCAAGGCCCATCAGGCTCTGCGCGATGGAAAGTGGGATAAAAAAAGCAATAAGGGTATGGAAATATTCGGTAAGACCCTTGGGCTTTACGGTTTGGGAAAAATAGGTAGTGAAGTTGCCCGTCGTGGGCTTGCTTTTGGAATGAGGGTTATAGCATATGATCCTTTTGCCTCAGAAGAACAGGCTTCTAAATTAAAGGTGAAACTTGTGGAGTTTGAGGACCTTCTTGCGAATTCTGATATTATCAGTATTCACTCGCCCCTTAACGAGAAAACAAAGAATGTCTTTAACTCAGATACCTTTTCTAAAATGAAAAAATCTGCCCTTCTTGTAAACTGTGCTCGCGGAGGGATAGTACATGCAGAGGATCTTACACTAGCTCTTAGTGAAGGCACTATTCGTGGAGCAGCAGTAGATGTATATATGGAGGAGCCAGTTACTGATTCTCCACTTTTCAAGGCTGACCACATCGTGCACACTCCTCATCTCGGAGCTTCAACCTTGGAAGCAGAAGAGAGGGTTTCTCTGGAAATTTCGGAACAGGTTGCAGATTATCTTGAGACTGGCAAAATTATCAATGCAGTTAATGCCGTTTCAGAAGAAATACCAGAGTCGCTTGAGAAACTTGCAAGAGGTCTTGGATATCTTGCAGGTGCGCTTTCTGAAGGTTTGACAAAGAATCTTATAATAAGTTATAAAGAACAGATTGGATGCACGGGTGAGGTGCTTATGCGCATCATCCTAACAGGCTATCTATCAACTTTTATAGAAGGTGTAAATTCTGTTAATGCCCGTATACTCGCCGAAGATAGGGGAGTAAAGCTAATAGTCCAGTCAGTCTCCAGTTCAGAGGAAAGATGGGACCTGAAAATAACTTTGGACAATGAACAGACTGTAGAGGGAAGTTCAGCTGGGGGTATAAGCAGGTTAACAGGGGTAAATAAATTTACATTTGATATACCTCTTAGGGGTAATCTCTTGTTGATTAGAAATACTGATCGGCCGGGAATAATAGGCAGAATTGGTAGCTTACTTGGAAATGAGGGGATAAACATAGCTTCAATGGAGGTAGGCCGTAAGGATGAGGGTGGTGAAGCACTTATGGCAATAGAAACCGACGAGCAAGTAGCACCGGAACTTATAGCAGGTCTTACAAAATTAGATGGTGTTAATTATGTAAAGTATATTATGGTGGGCCAGTAGCTCAGTAGGCAGAGCAACGCCCTTTTAAGGCGTGGGTCGAAGGTTCAAATCCTTCCTGGCTCACCAAATCTACCTTATAATAGACAGTTTTCAGGAGAAATAATAATGAAGAAAGATATACATCCAGAACTTTATAAAGCAAAAGTTACCTGTGCTTGCGGTGAAGAATTTGAAACTCTTTCTACGCGAAAAGAGATGAGAGTGGAACTTTGTTCGGCTTGTCATCCTTTCTATACTGGCGAGGAAAGATTGGTTGACTCGGCTGGCCGCGTCGAGAAATTTCAGCGCAAATACGGAAAAACAAAGTATTAGGATTTCAATTATACCGCAACCTGGGATTGGCTGGGTTGCGGTTTTTTTATACCTAAATGAGTTAATAATAAGACTAAATATTCACTCATTGAAGAATTTGGCTGCTTGCAGCCCATAGAAAAGAATTACACAAGTGAATTTTGAAATATTTGAGGAACTCAGAAAAGAGTATCAGGAACTTGAGCAGAAGTTAACTCTTCCTGAGGTTATCTCCGATCCTGAAAAAATCCGCGACTATGGCATTCGTCATAGCGAACTAAAAGAGCCCTTAGAAAATTACGAGAAATATTTGATATTTAAAGACGAATTATCTGGTGCTCGTTCCCTTTATGAAACCGAGTCTGGCGAGATGCGTGAACTCGCCCTAAGCGAGATAGAAAAACTTGAAAAAAAACTTGCCCGCCTTGAAAAGAAACTGAAGTTTTTCCTAATACCTACGGATCCTGATGCAGATAAAAATGTAATTATGGAGCTCAGGGCTGGAACTGGTGGAGACGAGGCTGGTCTCTTTTGTGCAGATCTTTTTAGAATGTATATGAGATTTGCCGAGAGAAAGGGCTGGAAAACTGAGTTGTACGATATCAACAAGACCGAGATTGGGGGGATTAAGGAAGCGGTCTTTTTTATCTCTGGTCGTCGGGTTTATGAATTTCTCAAGTATGAAGTTGGCGTCCACAGGGTGCAAAGAGTGCCCACTACTGAAAGTGGAGGAAGAATTCACACATCAGCCTGTAGTGTAGCTGTTCTTCCAGAGGCAGATGAAGTTGAGGTCGAAATAAATAGAGAAGACCTGCGAATAGATACTTACCGAGCTTCAGGAAAAGGTGGTCAGCATGTAAATAA
>JAAZFS010000090.1 GCA_012511615.1 Elusimicrobiota bacterium
ATATAAAGGTTACTGTGGCCGATTTGCGCTTTGCAAAACCTTTGGACATAGAGATGATAAAGAAACTTGCCAGTGAGACAGGAAAGGTTCTTACTGTTGAAGAAAATATTCTCAGAGGCGGAGTAGGGGAAGCTATCGCAGCTCTTTTGCCGAGAAGTATCGAGGTTGATATTTTGGCTATAGATGATGAATTTCCAGATTTCGGAACCCAAGCTGAGATTAGAAAAGAGCTTGGCCTTGATGCGGAAGGCATCGCAACCCGAGCCAAGCAGTTAATTACTTCCTCTAAAACTTGATTAGGAGGGTCTCCCGCGGAGGGATTAAATTAAACGGTTTTCTAAGGGATTCGGGACTCTCTCTCTCCGGCCTATCTGTCTTAGATATTGGAGCTTCTCATGGGGGGTTTACACAAGAGGCCTTGGCAGCGGGTGCCAGAAAAGTATATGCGCTCGATGTCGGAAAGGGGATCTTAGATTGGAAACTCAGAAAACTTCCAGAAGTTATAGTGATGGAGGGAGTAAACGCTAGGAATTTAAGGACGGAAGATTTTCCTGAACCTCCAGAAGTTGTGCTCGTAGATGTATCTTTTATCTCTCTTATAAAGATACTTCCCCCTGTATTTAGCATAGCTTCTGAGGCGGTTGTTGCACTTCTCAAACCTCAATTTGAGGCTGGATACAGCGAGGTTTCTAAAGGTGAGGGAGTTATCACAGATGAGACTATTCATATACGGGTAATTGAAGAAGTGAAAGAGGCGGTCAGAGATGATAGATGGGAGTTCACAGGGGTTTACCCCTCGGACATTAAAGGTAAAAAGGGTAATAGTGAGTATTTTTTATACTACCTAAAGAAATAAAGATGAGAGAATATAATTTTAGCAAAATAGAGAAAAAATGGCAGAAAATCTGGGAAGATTCCAATATTTTTAAAACTCCAGAAGATTCTAAAAATAAGTTTTATCTTTTGGAAATGTTTCCCTATCCCTCAGGGAAGCTTCATATGGGACATGTAAGAAATTATGCTATCGGCGACACTCTCGCTAGGTTTCATCGTAGAAAGGGTCGTAACCTACTTTATCCTATAGGATATGATGCTATGGGCCTTCCGGCAGAGAATGCTGCAATAAAAAACAAGGTTATGCCTTCAGAGTGGACAAAACTCTGCATAGCCCAAATGAAAGAGCAACAGAAAGTTTTGGGATTGAGTTATGATTGGGCCAGAACAGTGGATACTTCTTCTCCCGACTATTATAGGTGGAACCAGTGGATATTTTTAAAGTTTCTCGAGAAAGGCCTTGCCTATAGAAAGAAAGCTGTAATAAATTACTGTTCTTCCTGCGCCACTACTCTTGCCAATGAACAGGTAGAGTCAGGTCTCTGCTGGAGATGCGGAACCAAAGCTGAAGCCCAGGTAAGGGAGCAGTGGTATTTTAAAATTACTGATTACGCCGAAGAACTTCTTGAGGGCTTAGAAGAACTTGAGGGTTGGCCTGAAGCAGTAAAGCAGCAACAGAGAAACTGGATAGGCCGTTCAGAAGGTAGTTTTGTTGATTTTGAAGTGGAAGAGTTAGATTATACAATAGAAGTATTTACTACCCGGCCCGATACGCTCTATGGGTCTACATTCATACTAATGGCTCCCACCCATCCCGATGCGCTGTTTTTAGCTGAATCAGGAGACGGTGACATAGAGAAAATAAAGGATTTTATCGATCGAACTGTAGCTGCTGGTTCTTCTCCTTCAGAAGATAAAGAGAAGGAGGGAATAGCCCTAGGAATAACGGCCGTAAATCCAGTAAACGGCGAATCACTTCCAGTTTATCTTGCCAATTTTGTTTTTATGGAGTACGGTACTGGCGCTATAATGTCTGTGCCAGCTCACGACGATCGTGATTTTGAGTTTGCTAAAAAATACGGGCTTGAAATTAGGGAAGTCATCAGAGGAAAGGAAAATAAGTATGATGGCTCTGGGGCCTATATTGGTGAGGGCAAACTTGTCTCTTCGGCGGAGTTTACTGGAATGGATTCGAAACAAGCTATCCTTGCAATTATTGAAAAACTCGAAAGTATGGGAAAAGGCCGACCTACAGTACAGTATAAACTCAGAGACTGGCTCATTTCAAGACAGCGTTATTGGGGGACTCCTATTCCGGTTGTTTATTGCCTAAAATGCGGACTTCGCCCCATCCCTGAAACTGATTTACCTATAATACTACCAGAAGATGTCGAGTTTTCAGGAACTGGAAATCCTCTTGAGTCCAGCCAGAATTTTCTCAAAGCAAGCTGTCCTGATTGTGGAGGAGAGGCAAAAAGGGAAACCGATACCATGGATACTTTTGTGGATTCCTCCTGGTATTTTCTGCGCTATCTGGATCCAAACAATGATAACCTTCCCTTTGAAAGAGACTTGGCGGATAACTGGCTTCCAGTGGATCAATATATTGGGGGCATAGAACACGCTGTCCTCCATCTTCTTTATTCTAGGTTCTTTACCAGAGCACTGAAAAGTCTTGGTTTAACTTCCCTAAAAGAACCTTTTAAAAACCTGCTCTGCCAGGGTATGGTCATCAAAGATGGTGCAAAGATGAGTAAATCCATCGGTAATACCGTGGATCCTCAGAGAGTAATTGATAAGTACGGCGCCGACACAGCTCGTCTTTTTATTCTTTTTGCTGCCCCTCCAGAGAGGGACCTTGATTGGTCGGATGAGGGGATCAGGGGCATATTTAGATTTCTCAAAAGGCTCTGGGATATGGCGCATGAAGAGAGTGAGAGCTCATCCGAGAACGAAGTATCTGCAGATTTTCGTATTATCATAGAAAAAACGGTAAGTGAGGTTACTCAGGATATACAGAAAAACTTCCATTTCAATACCGCAATTGCCAGAATAATGGAACTTCTTAATGCTACAAGAAAGCATCCGGCAGGTTCTCCCGAACGAAGAGAGGGTGTGAAAACGGCGGTTAGTCTTATAGGCCCCTTTGCCCCTCACACAGCCAGCGAACTTTGGGAGGTTCTAGGAGGGAATAAACCGCTTGATGGAGAAGCATGGCCATCTTATGATGAGGATATACTTCGTGAGGCTGCAAAGAGCATGGAGATACCTGTTACCATAGGAGGTAAGCCCCGCGGTTTGATAACAGTAAATGAAAACACAAGCCAAGAGGAGGCAGTTGAAGCTGCTCAGAGACTCCCAGCGGTAAAGGATTTTCTTGATAATAAAAAAATTATTAAAATAGTATATGTGCCTGGTAGAATCCTAAATATTGTTGTTGGGGGACCTTTATAGGCCTTGAGAATGAGGAGTACTGTAATGAAAGCTAAAATACTAATTGGAGCAGGTCTTATTTTGTCCGCTTTAGGTTGTGGCGCTTATGAGCCCGTTGAAATACTCCCAGATCATTTAAGGAGTCTCAGAGTAAACTCGGTTAGTAATGAGACTTCCCAGATAGGGCTAGGGCAGGACCTCACTCAGCAGTTGATAGATGATTTTGTTAGAGAAGGGCGCTTTAAGGTAACAGGTTCAGATGATGCCGATGCCATTCTCTTTACCACGATTGCTGACTACTCTAAAATACCAATCTCTTATGATGAGAATTTTGTTGCTCAGGAGTATAAAATTACTATGGTAGTTAACCTTCAATTTGTTGATAATATCGATAGGGTGAGAATATTCGATGAGAGCCGCAAGGGCCTAGTCGGAGGTATAGAGACTTGGGTTAATTATAATGCCAGTCCGGATTTGGGTTTTGTCGAGACAGAAGAAGAAGCGAAAGAGCGTCTTATTAGGGAAATTTCCGAGCGGATAATACAGAGGACTATATACGGCTGGGATTAGCTTTGAAACCGGTAAAAATATTTTATGGTGCGGATAATTATACCAAACGACTTCTTGAAGACAAGAGCCGCACAAAAATAGAAAAGTCATTCGGGGCTTGTGAACTATTTAGGTTTAATGCACTCACAGATCAAAAAGAAACCCTTCTGGAGGAACTACTGAATGTTTCTCTTTTTAGCCCTTCAAAGCTTATTATACTATCAAACGCCGATAAGTTTTTAGACAAGGAATTTAGACAGTTTCTCAAGGATTATGCCCTAAGGCCTGAGGTGACATCATTTCTTATTCTTGAGCTTGAGGCTGAAAAACTTCCAGCAGCATTAAGGTCATTTCCTTCCGCCAAATGCGCTCCGCCCTATGAAAACCAAATGCCCGCCTGGATAGTTTCCGAAGCTGCCTCAAGAAATATCAAAATGAGCCGAGAAGGGGCTGAACTTCTTTTTTTCTACTGCGGGCGTGACCTTATGTTGATTGTGAGTGAATTAAGAAAGCTATCGGCGGCTTTTCCTGATAAAAAAACCTGTACGGTTGATGATGTTAGAAGTATCTCTACTTCTCACTTCAAAAACGATATATTCGGCTATATTGATGCTTTGATTGATGGAGATGCTGAGAGAACACTGAGGCTTCTTGAAAATCTTCTTAGATATAACACTGAACCGCTTAGTATTGTCGGAACTTTAAAGTGGAAGCTCCAGCAAATGATTACTTCTAGAATTTTAATGGATAAGGGTGAAAATGAGGCTACTATTATTCGTAAAGCCGGTTTCAGACCCGCCTTTATATATAGGGGGTTTATGAAAAGAATCGAAAGGTTTTCCTTAGAAAAACTTCTTTGGCTGTATGACGAATTGCAGCAGACTGACCTGAATATGAAATCACTTCAGGTTGGCCCGGAACTCCTTATAGAAGAGTTCAGTTTTAAGTTTTTAAGCTGTTAACTTTTTTTGTTAAACGGCTTTTTAGGCGGGAGGCACGATTCCGGTGGAAGGCTCCATCGGAGGATGCCATGTCAATGCACTTGTATACCTCAGGAAGCAATTCAACAGCAGCTTTCTGATCGCCAGCACTAACCAAACTATTTATTTTTTTAACATAGGTCTTTGTTTTGGATCTGAGTGCCTTGTTAATTTCATATTTTTCTCTGTTTTTTCTTGCTGACTTAATTGACTGGGTATGTCTACCTGTGGGCAGTTTGACCATTTTATAAAATCTCCTTAAATAATTTACTTTAAATTTCCATTTATATTAATCCGTAATATATAACAAATAGAAGAGAGATTGTCAAAATAATCTTAGCTAAGATTAGGTGGGAAAGTGTATTTATTGAATTATATAGCTCCTTAGAC
>JAAZFS010000091.1 GCA_012511615.1 Elusimicrobiota bacterium
AATTGCAAGAACTGAAGAGAGGATGGCCAAGGTTATTGAAGCACTTTCCCAGGAGCTTCGAGGAATACGTACAGGCCGTGCCTCGGTTGCTATGGTAGAGGGCGTTAGAGTTGACTGTTATGGCTCTAAAATGCCACTTAATCAGGTTTCAAATATTAGCGTGCCGCAACCGCGTCTTATTGAAATAAAGGTCTGGGATGCTACTGCTGTCGCTGCTGTTGAAAAGGCAATCATATCTTCAAATATTGGTCTTATGCCAAACACTGAAGGTCAAACAATTAGACTGAATGTTCCTACTCTTACCTCTGAGAGGCGTGAGGAAATTGTAAAGCATCTTTATCTTGTTACCGAAGACTTCAGAATAGAGATAAGAAGTATTCGTCGAGACGCAAATGAAGAAGTTAAAAAACTCCAAAAAGATTCCGATATTTCTGAAGATGAATCTTTTAGAGCCCAGGAAAAAATTCAGAAGCTGACCGATAAAAGTATAGAAAAAATTAACTCTATCCTTGCTCTTAAAGAAAAAGAAATAAGGGAAGAGTAATCATTCAGATGCATACTGCTCCGCAGTTTCCGTCGCATATTGCAGTAATAATGGACGGAAACAGTCGCTGGGCCAGAATACGCGGAATGGATTCCTCCTGGGGTCATCGCGCCGGAGCTGATCGAGTGATTGATATTGTTGAGGAATGTGCGAAAAATTCCCTTGCCTATCTTACCTTTTTTGCCTTCTCATCAGAAAACTGGTCTCGCCCCGAAGATGAGGTTGCATCAATTATGGAATTGCTTGTTGATTTTCTTACCGAAAAGCTAAAAGATATGAAAGAAAATGATATTCGTTTTTATCCTCTGGTGGTCGTAATAATTTCTCCAAAAGAATAAATAAACTACTTGATAAAACGATTAGGGAAACCTCTTCAAATAAGGGCTTAACGCTGACTTTATGTCTTGACTATGGTGGGCGTCGAGAGATTGTTGATGCAGCTTCTCTTTTTTCTGGAGGAGGGGAAGAAGATTTTGAAAACTATTTATACCTGCCTGATATTCCTGATATAGACCTGCTGATTAGGACAAGCGGAGAAGAGCGAATCTCAAATTTTATGCTCTGGCAGCTTTCGTATGCAGAACTATATTTCACAGAGACACTTTGGCCAGATTTTGATAAGGAAGCACTTCTGAAGGCAGTTAAATCTTATGAGAGAAGAGAGAGAAGGTTTGGAGGAAGATTGCTTTGAAAGAGAGAGTAATTTCAGGAATAATAGGGGTAATATTAGCTTACCTCTTCATGTATTATGGTGGTTTTCCGTTTTTTCTAGCACTTCTTCTTCTTATGACTTCCGGTATACTGGAATTTTATGGGATGTGTGAAAAGGAAGAGATCCCTGTTTTAAAATTCTGGGGTGTCTTTATAGCGCTTCTTTTTTCTCTTCAGGTTTATTTTCTGAATCCTTATTCAGAACTGGCTAGAAATCTTTTGTCTTTAACTTTAACTTTATCAGTCTGCGGAACACTGATAATATATCTTTTTCGTGAAGCTTCTGATGAGGCTTTCTATGGATTTACTGCTACTCTTGCGGGGATTTTCTATGTGGGGTGGTTGATGACCCATATCTTACTTTTGCGGGAAATCAAACCCTTAGGGCGGGAGTTTTTGCTTGCAGGGGTTATAACTAATTGGGCTGCTGATACGGGCGCATTTTATACAGGAATGAAGTTTGGAAGAAGAAGATTACACAAGTATAGTCCCAATAAAACCCGTGCTGGTGCGGTAGGTGCTCTAATCGGTGCGCTTCTTGTCTTTCTTGTGCTCAGAAAGCTGTATGGACTTGATAGATATATAACTCTTATACAAGCAATACTTGCAGGCCTTCTAATCGGTGCCCTAGCTGTAGCAGGTGATCTTTCCGAATCCTTATTTAAAAGGAACCTTGGAATAGATGACTCTGGCGGATTTCTTCCTGGTCACGGCGGAGTCCTAGATAGAACAGATAGTCTTCTTTTTACTGTTCCTTTTGTTTACTATTTTGCACTCTGGGTTTTAAGATGAGCCTTGTGATACTCGGAGCCTCAGGTTCTGTAGGTTCAAGTGCTTTGAGAGCCGCTGAAGCTCTGGGACTTAAGGTTATGGCTGCTTCAGTTAATAGTAGAACTGATCTTATCCCTGATTTGATAGAAAAGCACAAGCCTTGTAAATTGGTAATAACAGATTCTGATGCTTATTCCTTATTCATCCAAAAGCATGGGAAGAAAATCAAGGACACCAAAATCCTATTTGGTGCCGCTGGTATTGATGAAATTGTCAGTGCAGAAGATACAGAGACAGTTATTAATGCAATCAGCGGTTTGGCCGGTTTATCCCCTACAATTAAAGCATTGAAGGCTGGTAAGAGGGTAGGAATGGCAAATAAGGAATCAATAGTCATGGGATGGCATCTTATAAAGGACGAGATGCAGTATCCAGATCAGCTAATACCTGTTGACAGCGAACATTCTGCGGTATTTCAGCTTATGAGGGGGAGGGATAGTTCGTCTGTAGAGCGAATAATATTGACGGCTTCTGGTGGCGCTGTTTATTCCAAGAGTTTTTCAGAACTGGAGAAGGTTACAGCGTCGGATTGTTTAAAACATCCAACCTGGAATATGGGAGACAAAATCACCGTAGATTCTGCTACACTTATGAATAAAGGTCTTGAAGTTATTGAGGCCAGTCGCCTTTTTGACTTTTCTCTTGACAGAATTGGAGTTTATATACATCCGCAGTCATTAGTCCATGCTCTACTAGAATTGAAAGACGGTAGTTTGCTTGCACACATGGCTCCTGCAGATATGATTATTCCGGTAGGATATGCAGTCTCCTATCCGGATACTCCCTTTATGAAAGATTATAGTCTCACGGTAGAAAATATTGCAAAACTTGAATTTTCGCGTCCCGACAGGGAAAAGTTTCCTGCTCTAGATCTTGCCATCAGAGCAGCTGAGGAAGGAATTGGGAAAACTGTTCTTCTTTGTGCTGCGGATGAGGTCGCCGTTGGAGCATTTCTGGCAGGACGCGCAGACTTTAATGATATTTATAGGGTTATAGAGAGGGTCCTTAATATGGACATTGATTTTCCTGTGGACTCGGAAGAGGAGATAAGGGAGCTTTACAATAGAGGAATGCTTGCAGCAGAATCTGAACTGAAAAAATTATGATATCTTTTTTGGCAATATTATTTACGTTTTCGCTAGTTATTTTTGTACATGAATTGGGACATTTTATTGTTGCTGTTAAAAGTGGTGTAACAGTAAAGAAATTTTCCTTGGGATTTGGTCCTGAATTGATAGGTTTTACTAGAAAGGGGGTGAGATACAGAATCTCGGCAATTCCTATGGGAGGATATGTCGAGATGAAAGGTCAGTCTATTGAAGAAGAGGATGCCTTGGAAGAAGGTTCATTTATGTCTCTGCCTCCATTAAAAAGAATACCCATATTATTTGCCGGAGCTGGGATGAATTTTCTTATGGGTATAATTATTTTCTTTTTTATATTTTTATCTGCAGGAGTTTATATACAGACTAACATTGCCCAAGTGGGAGGACTCATGGAGGGATTTCCGGCCCAGGCTGCCGGCTTTGAAGAGGGGGACCGTATCCTTTCCAGTGGGGGAGTTGAGGTTAGCACTTGGGATGATCTAAGCCAAGAGATTTCCATCCGCGGCGGTATTGAAACTGAGTTTATTCTTGAGCGGGAGGGAGAGAGTTTTTCTATTATTTCGGTGCCAAAATTGGATACAGAGCTAGATAGAGGATTTATGGGTATAATTGCTCCTGGGGAATATGTTGGCATGGGGGTTTTTCGTTCTTTAAAAC
>JAAZFS010000092.1 GCA_012511615.1 Elusimicrobiota bacterium
GGATATACTAAGCCTGTTCATTTATTCTGAATCTTTATTATAATGACTTTTGAATAATCTGTTTATATAAACATTTAGTTATGAAAAAAATAATCAAACATTTACTTTATACATTAGTTGGATTTGCCTGTCTTATTACGGCTTTTTCTGAAGCTCTTGCCAGTCAGGTGAAAATCCCTATATCAGTAATACAAGATTCAGCTGATCAAGGCTCTATTGAACTTCTTCTGATAGAAAAAATGGGGTATCTGAAGGCGCGTGATGTGGCTGAAATATTTTCCGCTGAACTTTCCTTTGAAAATGATTTTAAAAAATTTTGCTTTAAGTGGGCGGATGGAAAAAATGCGATTTTTAGATTGGAAGATGAGTACACTGAGATTGAGGGTATAAAGCGGAAAATGATGAAGACGCCACTCATGATCAATGATAAGCATTATCTGCCCCTGGAGGTAGTAATTACCAGGGCTTTTCAGAGTGCCTCCGGCTCAAATGTCAGATGGAGTTTTCCTGATCGTACATTATGGATTTCCTATAAAGGAAACATTACTGATATCAGAAACTATACCTATGACAATTACTCGAGGTTTGTAATCGAGCTTTCTGGACCGCTTGATTATTCTTTCACAGAGAGTCCCGGCCAGTTCAGCATTTTGATTCCAAAGGGTCGCTTAATTTCGCCTCATCTTTCTGAGGGCGTTTCAGACCCCTTAATAAAGTCCTTTAATCTTGAACAGACCTCTGGAGGGATGAAATTTAAACTTGAGCTTTCAGAAAATGCTGGAAAAACAGAAGTTATGAAATTGCCCAGTCCCCCAAGAATTGTCATGGATATTGAAAATACAGCGTATACTTCCACTGACTCAGTGGAGTCTCTTCCCGATCCCCCCGCAGGCCCCATTCTCAGAGGAAAAGATGGGGACAGAGATATTCAGCTGATTGTGATTGATCCCGGTCACGGAGGTCAGGACCCCGGAGCCATAGGAAATAGGGGAGTTTTGGAGAAGGATGTCGTTTTGGGAATTTCCCAGAAACTTTCCCGGAAAATCCGAGAGCGTCTTAAAATTAGATCAGTTTTAACCCGAACTGGTGACTATTTTCTTCCTCTATCAGAGAGAACAAAAATTGCCAATGAGCGTGGTGCGGATCTGTTTATCTCTGTTCACGCAAATGCTTCAATGAGTCCCGACAGTCATGGTTTTGAAGTTTATTTTCTTGCTGAAGAGGCTTCCGACCGAGAGGCTGCTGCCGTGGCTAAACTTGAAAATTCAGTTCTTGCCATGGAGGACGAACCTCATCCGGATGACCGGGTATCTAGTATTTTATGGTCTCTTACTCTCAACCAGTTTATGAATGAATCTAGCGAGCTCTGTGCATTTGTTAATTCATCAGTGGTAAAAAAGACTGGACTTGCTTGTCGAGGTGTTAAGCAGGCAGGATTTCATGTCCTTCGCGGCGCCCGGATGCCAGCAATCCTCTTAGAGGTCGGATTTATATCTAATCGTCGTGAAGAGGCCCTTCTTGTTTCAGAGGATTTTCAGGAAAAGGTTGCGGATTCCATATGTGACGCGCTTGAAGAATATATAAAATGGGTAGGGAAAAAATGACTAATCTTTCTCCAATAGGGGTATTCGATTCTGGTATGGGAGGCCTTACTGTCTTGAAAGAACTTAGGAAGGAACTTCCAAAAGAAAATTTTATATACTTTGGTGATACGGCCCATCTTCCCTATGGGAGCAAATCACCTGCTGCTGTAAGAAAATATGCTTCGAATATTGCTGATTTTCTCATGGGAAAAAAGATAAAATTCCTTCTGAC
>JAAZFS010000093.1 GCA_012511615.1 Elusimicrobiota bacterium
CAGTCGGGTCTTTACTTTAACCGGTTTCCAATTGCTGGTTTACTTGCCAACTTTATAGCAATTCCTCTGATAGGTATTATTGTTCCCTTGGGGCTGATTAGCCAGGCGGCAACTTTTATACCTGTTATAGGTACGCCAATTGGCCTGGCTATCGGAGCTACAAACTCTATCTTATCCAAATTTTTCCTATGGATGGCCAGTTTCTTTAGAACTTATTTTCCATATCCCATCCAGTCGGCGCCTTCAAACAGGTGGCTAGTGATTTATTATTCCCTAGTTTTAATTTTTGCCTTCAATGCGGGAATCAGAAGATTTCTAACCAAGAATTTTAAAATTTCACCGCTTGTCTCAAAATTTATTGTTGGTGGTCTCATGCTACTGGTACTATCATCCAGCTTTTGGGCTCGCGATCTTACCATGGGAGCAAATAGAGAAAAAGATGAGATGCTTGTAACCTTTTTTGATGTAGAATACGGCAATAGCACCCTAATTCAGACACCTGGCGGAAAAGCCATACTTATTGACGGAGGAAATCGCGGTGACCAGCGCTATTGGACTTCTGGCCGGTTTGGTAGTGGAGAGTCCGTCATAATACCCAACCTTTCAGGATATAATATTTCGGTGCTTGATCATGTGGTTTCTACTAATCCTCTTCCAGAGAATCTCGGAGGACTGGTTTATCTATCGGAGCATTTTCCAATTAGAGAAGCTTGGACTACCCTTGATCCTGAGAAGGTAAGAAGTGGCATAAGATACACTGAATTTTTAAGGGAACTTGGCGATATACGCCTGGAGGTTGAGCGAGATAAACCACTTCCCATGGGTATTTATCTAAACTATTACGATTATTTGGATAATGGTTTTGCTCCCGTTTCAGATATAGAAAAACTTACTCCATCTCAGAGGATGTTTGGCGAACATTTAATTCCCCATCATCTCTTAAAGGCCGGTACTGTTGTATTTGAAGAGGAGGCCCCTGGAGGTACCATTCGTCTAGAGGTCTTAAGTCCACCAGAAGAAAAATATATTGGGACGGAGAGTGATGTATATAATAACTCAGCCGTTCTGAAACTTTCCTATGGACGGAGAAGCATACTTCTTCCTTCAAGTATCCAGGCAGATATTGAGTGGGAACTTACCGATCTTTATCTTCAGGAAACCCTTCGTTCGGATGTTCTACTTGCCCCAGACCACGGCAGTAGTTCAGCATCCACCGCTAGATTCCTTGAAGCGGTTAATCCTGCCTACGCAGTGCTTCAGTATGGCTATCTCAGGGGAAGAAGCTTCTACGATACTGATTTGTTTAGAACTCTCCGTAACTACAGAGAGAAAAACATTACTTATTACAGAACCGACGAGTCCGGGGCCGTAGAGGTTAGGACTGATGGACGGGCCATCACGGTAAAAAGTATTCTTGAGGAGACTAATAATTGAATATTAAAAATATACTTACTAAAGCACAGGATAAGCTTAAATGGCTTGTATCCTTCATTATGAGGGGCCAGGTTACTATGAGTAACTCTCGGCTTAATACATATTCCACCTGCCCGATGAAATATGAGTTTTCTTATGAAAAGGGCTTGAGAGGATTTCCTTCTGCACCCCTTCATTTCGGAAGTGCAATACATGATGCCTTGCAAACATTTCACTCTAGGTTTGATCTCAAGGGAGAGCAGGGCACGCTTGACGAGCTGATAAAAGATTTTGAGAAGGCTTGGGAAAAGGGTAAGGAAAGTATAATTACTTCGGTTGCCGGTCCCCCAGTTAGACGTTGGATTGTGGCACTTTCTGAAAGTGGTGCTACTGATAAAGAGATAGAAGAGACACTCAAGCGTTTTGAAACTATTTATGCCAGTCCAGAGGAAGAGCAAGAATATAAGGACAGGGGACTGAATATGCTTGAGGAGTATTTCAGAGATAATCAGACCAATGAAAATAAGATAATTGCCCTTGAAAAACAACTCACAATTACCAAGCAGGGAC
>JAAZFS010000094.1 GCA_012511615.1 Elusimicrobiota bacterium
CATATTTCCGGACCGAGTGATACTGATACCTATTTTTTCAAAGGGAAGGTAGCTGAGTATCCTCCTTGAGGCCTCTATGGGCCAATCACCGTATCCAGGAGAGTAGCGTTTGAGTAAGCGAAAATCCCTCGTTTCGGCCCTGTTTTTCAATAGTCGCGAAACAAAGTTTACAGACTGTTCCGCAGCTTCGCTCCCGGCCGCATCTAATATAAAAGCCCGGGCTAGGTCCTTCTCTTTCAATTCAGCCACCCTTTTCTCTAGAGACGGTCCTATTGTTGAGGCCATCAAGGTAAATGCGACTGCCTTTTTTGTAAGAGCAGCTACATGGGAAGAAGAAAGAGTAAGCTCATCTAAAATTTCCTTAAAATTTTCTGCATCACTAAAGAAAGAGGTAAATATAACCGAAGGATTGATGAGGGAATAAGCCTCCTCTAAGGAGTCCTGAAAGAGTTTTTCCTCTGCGGCCCCTAGCTGGGTTAGCTCGGGCCGGAATTTCAGAGACCTAAGAATATAATTCTTTCTCAGCCGGATCCGAAGTCCGATTATTTTATTCGGGCCCTCTATTTCCGCCTGTGCCATATGAAAACCATTGGCGAGGCAAGAAAGATTGAGGAATATGTACCTACAAATATACCGGCAAGTAGAGCAGTTGAGAAGCCCCTAAGTACATCCACCCCTTTAAGGAAAATGGCAATTACAACCAAGAGAGTAGTAAGAGAGGTTACAGTTGTCCTAGAAAGAGTAGTGTTGATACTTATATTAATGACGTCTTCGAGAGATGCCTTGTAATGTATTTTTATATTTTCTCTTATTCGGTCATATATGACTATGGTATCATTTATAGAGTAGCCCACCAAAGTTAATAGGGCGGCCATGACAGTTAAATCAATCGTGACACCAAGGAAAGCGAGAAGGCCAAAAACTACCAAGACATCATGAATAAGAGCCAGAACCGCCGTTAGACCCCATATTCCGCCCTGGAACCTCCAGGCGACATAAATGCTCATCCCAACAAAGGCCAAGAAAAAGGCCATAAGGGCCTTGCCCCGCAAGTATCCTCCCACTACAGGACCAACCATTTCTGTCTTTACTACCTCAAATTCAGCATCTGGGAGCCCCTCTTCTATGAATGAGCTGATTTGCCTTAGTCCCTCTTCGGTGGCATAGTCTGAGCGGAAACGAAGCAGCAGGTTTTTTTGATCGCCGTAACTTTGGATTCCGACCTCCTCGATTCCAGCGTTCTGAAAGACTTCCCTGAGAAGCTCCTCTTGGGTCTCTCCCTCAAATTCTATTTGCATAAGTACCCCACCGGTAAAATCTATACCCCAGTTGGGTTTCTTTATAAAAATAAACCAGAAGGAAAGAAGGATCATAACTGCAGATATGAAGAAACTTATCTTCCTCTTTCCAATAAAATCTATGTTTGTATCGGTGAAGAATCTCACTATATTTTAAGCTCCTTTATCTGTCTATCTTGTATCATTAACTCAAATATTGTCTTGGTCACTACAACCGCAGTGAAGATTGAAACGATTATCCCTATGAAAAGAGTAACCGCAAAGCCCTGCACAGACCCCGTTCCTAATTGGAAAAGAAAGAAGGCCGCTATCAAGGTGGTAATATTGGCATCTAAAATTGTGGTAAGTGCCTTGGCATAACCTGCATCAATCGCCACGCGAGGCGTCTTGCCTAAATCAAGTTCTTCCCTGATTCTCTCAAATATAAGAACATTGGCACCAACAGCCATACCAACAGTGAGAATAATACCTGCGATACCTGGACGAGTAAGCGTAAAACGAACATATCCCATAACTCCCAAAAATATCAGGATATTCAGAATCAAAGCGGTTTCTGCGATTAAGCCA
>JAAZFS010000095.1 GCA_012511615.1 Elusimicrobiota bacterium
ACTTGCATGTGTTAAGCACGCCGCCAGCGTTCGTCCTGAGCCAGGATCAAACTCTCCATAAACACCTTCAAGTTAATCTTTCCAGTGACCCGACTCTAAATTTTCAATGATCTATCTTTAATTGTTTTCTATCAGCGCTAATCACTATATTAGTTTTATTTGCGCTTGTCGACTATTTCATTGTAGCTCATTTTTTCGACTTGTCAAGCTAAATGTTTTCTTTCAATCTCAACCATAATAACAGATTATTTTTAAAAAACAATACCCCTGGCTTAAGAAGAAAATTTACTAGCGAAGCTTCTTCTGATTCCTGAGATGCTCTCCATAACTTTTACTGAATATGTGAGAACCATCATCCCTGGCTAAAAAAAACAGAAAATCTGTAGGCTCCGGATAAAGAGCTGCCTTTATTGCATCCCGGCCTGGGCTACATATTGGGCTTGGAGGAAGACCTATGTGGCGATAAGTATTGTAAGGAGAATCAATCTGTAGGTCAGCATAAATAAGCCGAGACCGATGCTCTCCTAAAGCAAAAAGAACAGTGGCACACGATTCAAGTCTCATTCTTCTTCTTAGTCTCCGATGAAAAACATCTGAAATTATGGGGCGCTCTTCCGCAACCTGGGCCTCCTTCTCTATAATCGATGCAAGGGTCACAACATCCCTGCGGCTCATCCCTATTTCGGCGGCACGTCTCTCGTATTTTTCAGTAAACTCATTTTCAAAACGCGCTTTCATCTTATCTATAGCTCTCTCAATTCCTTCATTAGGAAAGAAATCATATGTCTCTGGGAAGAGAAAACCCCTCAGATCCCTCTCTACAACCCTATCAACAAACTCTTGAGCATCATCAATGATTCCTCGGGCAGCAAGTCTTGCTCCAATCTGCTCAGCAGAAAACCCCTCTGGGATAGATACTCTTATATAAAGGTTAGGCCCTCTTGTCAGTACTTTTCTTAGGGCAGAGTATGACCCCCCTTTTTTCAAACTGTATACGCCTGATTTAATGTTCTGTGCATCTTTAGTTAGCCTCATATAAATCGCAAAGGGACGGCTGTGGCTTATCACACCCTCATCCACTAAGATTCTAGCCACCTGAGAGGCCCCTATACCAGATGGGATATTCACCTTCACCTCAGTACTGGTATTCTGCGCACAGGAAACTGTTAATATTAAAACCATAAAACCTATTAATAAATTAAATTTGCTGTTCATTTACTAAATCTTACTCTACTTTATTTTGCATTATTAAAATACTCTTACCCATAAAAATCAAGACCGCCCTGAAATATAAGCTCTTAAATCATCGATCTTATTTCCAAGACAGCCAGTAATACTTGAATCCTTATTTTAAATCAACGCTGAATATTTTTCTGTAGACTGCACCGCTGGGCAGAGTCTTGCTCTCAAAAAGTTCAATTGCCGAACATTTCATCAGATTTTCAAAACAATAGTTTTTCATATATGACCGGCAAGTCTCACTAATATTCCCTCTCTTTTTAACCCTCATTATAGTAAGATGAGGTTTGAATTTACCCGGCCGGGGCTGGAATATTTTCAAATTTTGCAATTCTTCATCTAGCCGTTTTTTAAGAGCAATCAGGGTTTTCCCTGCCTCAAGTGAGACCCAGGCACCAGAAATTTTTTTCTCGGATGGGAAAAAACAAGTAGGTCCAACCCTAAGCTTAAACTTCCTTGTTTCCAATGAGACAATCTTTAGTAGATCTTTTATGGTTGGAATTTTATCTGGGGAACAAGACCCCATAAAAGCAAGAGTCATATGAATGTTCTCTGGAGGCGGTATCCGAACTATCCAGCCTTCCAGTTCTTTCGTCAGCCTATAAGTATAGTCTCTTATTTCCTTAAGAAGAGCAGGAGCTGGAGTAAAAGCCAGAAATAACCTCAAGGTTTTATGCTTTTGAGTTTATGCCAAAGATGCCCCATGGCTGCAGCAGCAAATTTTTCTTTAACCTCTCTTCTGTCCCCAGTGAATGCTAGTTCAATGATCTCGAGCTCATCGCCAATAAGTACTGCAATAAAGCCAGTCCCAGGTTTCTGGCTTTCTCCACCCTCAGGACCAGCATATCCAGTCACCGCAAGAG
>JAAZFS010000096.1 GCA_012511615.1 Elusimicrobiota bacterium
GAATTATTTTCTCATGACTTGTAGCAAATATCCCCTGGTTAAAGGCTGCAGGGGCACCCAGATTCTGGGGATTTCTTATTACTTTTACCCTCTTATCCTCTTTTATTTAATTTTTTAGATAATTTTGAGTTGGAAGTCTGGATCCATTGTCTACAAATGTAAGCTTAAAAGAAATCTGAGTATTTTTTTTTAATCTCTCATAGCATTTTCGGGTATATTGAAGGTTATTAAGGCAGGGGACTATGATGTCCACAGGCTTTATTCCACCTGTCATCTAAGACCTCCCGAGTCTTCTTAGGATAAGTAAGTTTATCCCACTTTTAAAAGGGGATTCAGGAGCCTGTAGCGCAGATATCAGAGAATTCACCGCCGCTGCCGCTGGTGCAACTGGTCCACCTAGGTGGGGACTCAACTTTCATAACAGTCAGCTTGGGCTCCTCCCATTTTTTCTTTTTGGTGGGAGCTTTTGTTTTTTTATTCTTATCAGCACTCTTCATTTTTAGTTCAATTTATTCCTTATTTTCTTAGGACATCCTTAAATAGTAATTTTAGTCTTTAACTTATGCTTTGTCAAAAACACTAAAAGTCTGGCATCACTCAGCTCTAATGCTGGATTTAATTCCCTGAAAAACTAGGCCAAGAAATATAATAAAGCCCGCTGGTAGATACCTTAATGGGAATACTCCTTTAATTATATTGTTCCAGACTTTTATCGGTCTTAGATAAAACTCCATAAAGGCCCTTCGAAGAAGCATTTGCAGCTCTTTAGCGGTCATAGTTTCAGGATGATAAGAGGAACCTGATTCCTGGGAAACAAGTTTCCTCCAAGCACTAAACAGTTGATACTCTCTTCTAAGCTTCTTGTGATTTTCTAATGAATAGAAAAGCTCAGTTCCAGGATAGGGTATTGTAATCTGAAAGACCGCAACATCCGGGTCTAATTTTTTGGCAAAACGAATCGTCTCCAAACATGTTTTTAGATTATCTCCCGGGAGTCCCAGCATAAAAAACCCGGAAGACTTTAGCCCCGCAGCCTTTGTAGCCTTCATAGCAGCTTCCGCATCTTTTAAAAGAATATTTTTCCCAGATTTATTTAGAACTTCCTGATTACCTGATTCAAAGCCATAAAACACACTCACTAGTCCAGCAGTTTTTAGTTTTTTTAGAAGCTTCGTATTTACCATATCAACCCGAGCTTCAAAATACCATTTTATTTTTTTATCAAGCCCCCGCCGAATCAGCTCATCAGCAAATTCCTCACCATCCTTCAGGGTCATAGGAAAACAGGAGTCGGAAATCCCAACACAAGTTACGCCATATTTTAAATAATTATGTTCTATTTCATCCACCACTTTTGCGATATTCCGCCGGCGGATAAAAGGAAATACTGTGCTATAGGCGCAGAAAACACACTTACTAGGACAACCGCGAGATATAATGACAGGAAGCATCTGGTCTCTACCTTCAAAAAAACTCTCTACGCCATGGTAATAGCTTATATCTAAAAGGTCCCAAGCGGGCTGGGGAAAAATATCTGGATCTTTTACTAAAGGCCTGTCTGGGTTATGCCTTATCTCACCATCTTTTATGTAGGATAGGCCTTCAATTTTTTCAAAAGTTGAGCCATCACGAAGGGCCTGGGCAAGCTCATACATTGTAATCTCGCCTTCACCCCTTACGACAAAATCCACCAAGCCACTATCCAGAGTCTCTTCAGGAAGTGCAGTCGGATGAATATTACCCATAACAATTTTTACTTGAGGATTATTTTTTTTGATTAAGGCCGAAAGAGTTTCAGCTTTTTCCATAGCGACTGTAATACAGGAAAAGCCGACTACATCTGGTTTAAAAGCCCCCACAGATTTCATCACACCAGCATCGCTTAGGCGACTAGAATACTGATCTATTATGTGGACATCAAAGTTTCTATCCCTGAGGTAAGCGGCTATATAGGCTAAACCGATAGGCGGAACCGAGGGCCTTATCCGGCTATAGAGGCCTTTTCTATGGAAACCCCAATCTGGACTTATTAGAAGTATTTTCATTAATTTAAGATTACAGTATTGCTCCTAGCCCAGACTATCTTTTTCAACAAGATAGCCGGCCCCCATAAAGCAGATTTCCGCGGGCTATAAAACCTGCTAATATAAGCTATTCTTTAAAAAAAGTGAACTTTTTAGGCTGATTCTACGGATTTGACTTGAGGAATCCGCTCTTTCAAAACTCTCTCGACTCCCGATTTAAGGGTCATCTGTGACATGGGGCAACCCGCACAGGCACCTTTAAGACGGACCTTAACCACACCATCTTCTGTGATTTCAACAAGCTCTAAATCACCGCCATCAGCCTGAAGAGCCGGTCGTATATCTTCTAATGCAGCAAGTACTTCTTCTTTATTTATCATTCTATTTCTCCTTTAATCTAGTAAGATAATCAATGGCATTAAGGGCCGCCGAAGCACCAGCGCCAGCAGCCACTATAACCTGCTTCTTGGATACCGAAGTAACATCCCCAGCGGCAAAAAGCCCCAGAACATCCGTACGGTTATCGGAATCAATTATTATCTCACCCTTCTTATTTTTCTTAACCATTTTAACAAAATCCGAAGAGGCCTCCCAGCCTATCTCCACAAACACCCCATCGGTTTTGATTTCAATATTTTTATCTGGGTTGGATACAGTCACCGAAGTAATTCCATCAGAATCACCCTGAATTTCAGTCAACTCACTTGAATTAAATACTTCCAGATTGGGAAATTTCAGGATTCTTTCCCGGAGCACCGCCTCTCCTCCAAGCTCAGGGGCAACATCCACCATATAAACTTTTTTAGCTATGGGGGCCAACTGACGGACGGCATCTAGAGCTGAGTTCCCACCCCCAACTACAAGAGCAGTCTTGTCTTTGTAAATAGGAGCATCACAGATAGCGCAGTATGCCAGACCTCTACCGACAAACTCTTCCTCACCAGCTATACCAAGCTTGCGAGGACGGGCTCCAGAAGCGACTATCACTGCACGGGCCCGGCAAGAGTTTCCATCAGACCTATAAATACTGAAGCTGTTCCCCTCTTTTTTCACATCCGTCACTCTTACAGAATCTTTGATTTCAATCCCAAATTCTTCAGCATGGCTTATAAATTTTCCAATCAGCTCGGCCCCACTTATTAGTTCAAAACCGGTGTAGTTTTCAATTGCTGATGATAGGATAGCCTGCCCTCCTAACTCCTCGGCTATGACCATAAGATCCATGCCCTGCCGGGCAGCATATATGGAGGCTGTAATAGCCGCGGGCCCCCCACCGATTATTACTATATCTTTCATAAATGTTTTTATTCTATACCTAGAAGTTCCTTGAGCTGGCCTCTTTTAAAACCAATTACTATCTCACCACCTACATCAATAACTGGAACTCCGCTCTGGCCACTTTTCTCTCTCATTTCTTCAAGGGCATCCCTGTCTTCTGCTACATTTACTGCTTCAAACTCTATAGAGTTTTCTTTAAAAAACGATTCTGCCATTGTACAAAACGGACAAGTTGGTGTCGTATAAAGTTTTACTTTCATTTAATTATCCTCCCTGGATATACTACCTTTTTTACCCAAACGCTCTATCCCTATAGAAAGCGCTATACCTAGAATTACAAATAAAAAGTACATACCTGCCTCACCGAAAGAACCAGGCAGGCGGTTAATACCCCCCGATAAATCAATAGAATCAGCCGGATAGTCTTTAAAAGGCCATAAGAAATAGAGGGAAGCAAGTACCATTCCAGTCAGAAAGGAGAGCGTCCCGTCTTTCTTCTTGTTTAATAGCAACTTCATTAATCTTACAAAGAAAACTAGACCACATATACAGCCCAGTCCAAAAACACTTAAGAATATAAATGAACTAAGGCTCAATGATGAAGTAAATTCCCTGATATTATCAATTATTAATCCATAAACCCCCAATATAAGCATGACCGCAGACCCGCTCAAGCCAGGAAGAACCATAGCTGAGATGCCTATGATTCCTGAGAAAAATATCAAAAGCAAAGAGACCTCCTTCGCAGATGAAGGAGAAAATAAAGAAAGAAGAATTACTAGCGCAAAACCAGCGCCACCTAAAATAAAACAGGAAACTTTTCTATCTTCAATCATATTCAGCGGGATATGGATGGAGGCTGCTATAAGTCCTAAGAAAAAAGACAGAGTGTAGCCAGGAAAAGCATTCATAAAGTATCCAAGTGGCCAGGTAAAAATAGCTATACCTGCCAGGGCACCGACCAAGACCTGAAAAAGAAAAATTAAATCCGCCTCCTTCAAAGCCTCTCCGGCCCCTCCAGTAAAAAGAGTTTTAATAAGTCGGAGATTGATTCGGGAGATAGAATTAATAAGGCGGGTATATATTCTAAGTATCAGGGCAAAAGTCCCACCACTAACGCCTGGAATAATATTAGCAATACCTATTAATAGGCCCTTAATAAAATTAAGCATTTGCCCCTTGTTTATCAGATGGAAAGATATATAGAAAACTTTCTAAATCGACCACTCGTCCATTGCGGATTTTTATACCTTCTTTGATAAGGATTTTTTCTTTAAGTTCCAAACCTCCCTGCATGCTATATCCCCCTAGAGAAGAATCTTTTCGGACAACTCTGTGACAGGGAATACGGGGGGGATCTGGGTTTTTTTTCAGAGCAGTCCCCACAGCACGGGCGTGATTTTTTGTAGCCACATAAGCTGCAAGATCAGAATATGTACTTAATTTGCCAGCAGGTATCATACTCAGGGCAGCATAAACTTTTTCATAAAATTTATCTGCCACAATTAATCCCTGATTTCCTCCAGAAGTCGGTTAAGATCTTTAACAAAAATATTCCTGCCGTCAGCTATAACCAATCCCTCATCTTTCAGCTCTCTTAATACCCGGGATACCACCTCACGGGCAGTCCCCACAAGCTCGCTAATATCCTGATGTGTAAACTCTCTGGGAATAAGGATACCCTCTGGAGTCCCCTCTCCATATTTATCCGCAAGATTATATATAGACTGTATTAGTCTTTTCTTTACACTACTAAAAGAGAGCATCTCTATCTCAATATCAGCTTTTCTCAGCCGGGCAGAAAGAGTGCGAGCAATCTGTAATAAAAGTTCGGGTTGACTGCCCATTAAAGAAGTAAAATCTTCTTTTTTTAGGATAAGAAGAGTTGAATCAGTAAGAGCTACCGCATTTGCAGAACGGCTGGTATTATCCAAAAGGGCCATTTCACCAAAGAAATCCCCAACTTCAAGATAATCCAACACCTTGACATGCCCGCCGACGGACATTTTGTATATTTTGATTCTTCCTTGGGATACTATAAAAAAATTCTTGCCCGGTTCAGACTCTAAAAAAATATTTTCTTCGGACTTAAACTTTTTCTCAGAAAGTAGTCCCGCCACCTCTCCAAGCTGGTCTGGAGAAAAACTATCGAATATAGAAACCCTACTCAGTATAGATTTTATTGTCATAATTAATTTATATAAATTATAACAGATTCAAGCAAGC
>JAAZFS010000010.1 GCA_012511615.1 Elusimicrobiota bacterium
TCCTAGTCGACTGGCTGCAGTAAGAGAGCTTATGCGGGAGTCAACTAAATAAAATGAATGGGACAAAATCACCTCTGAAGCATAAAGACGAAGAAGAGCTGCTGGGTTTTCTGTTACACCTGCGGCATCAGTGGCCCGGGCCGTATAGGCTCCAGCCAAGGCGGCTACTCGGGGATTAACATCCATATTTAAAATCCGACCCCCAGTCCTGCCAGCAGAAAATGAAGAAGAAAAACTAAACCTAAGACTATTCCGGATATTATTAAACTTTTAAAGAATTTCATCGTATTAAAGTCATCTTACCGGACTCGCCGGAAGCATCCTCCATCTCTATATAATAAAAATACTGGCCACTGGCACAAATCTTGCCGGACTTATTTCTACCGTCCCAGTCAAGCATATCCATTGCAACATCCTTTTCAAAAACAAGTACTCCATCGGCCGCATAAATCCTCAAGCGTCTGGTTGATTTTTTAAATCCAGCAGGAAGAACTATCCGGGCGCTTTCCCCCTTTTCTGGATAAAAAGGATTGGGATAAACTATTAGTTTACTATCATCAATAGTTGGTGGAGTGGCAAAATACCCCGTTCCTCTACTAAGAGGACCCAAAAACCAATCCCCTACATTGCCAGCTGTAAGAGGAAGACCGGTGACTGAATCTCTTTTCCTCTGTATAGAAAAACCCGGCAGGGCTTTAGGTGGTCCGGGAAGATGTTTCTGGTAATCATCCCTGGTCCAGGATGGATCAGCAGGCGGAGACCAAAAGCCGTGGGCTGTCGCTGAAGAATACTCATGTTGCATGCAGAAGTTATCGGTATCTCCTCTGAAAAAAATCACTGCATCTACCCAGGTTGTCGTGTCAGTAGAAGTCAGATAAAGGGCACCCTGACCGCTAAAAGGACGACGGTCTCCAGTATCTGGAAATGTGCTATAGAAAACTACTGGCGAAGAATCTGTAATATGGGGATCAGTATGCTTGATGTTAAATTCAAGTACTATATGGGTCCCAGCAGCAAGCTCTACATCTGGAAAAGTAAAAGCATCCCTAAAGTTAGGAGCCGACTGAGGCGATGTATTATAGGCATGAAAAAGTTTTGCCCCTTTAGGATTTGTATCCTTGGGAACAAAAATCTCAATCCATTTTGTATTAGGTGCGCTCTCATCAAAAGCAATTTCTGTAATATATCCCCAGCCAGCAAAGAGCGGTGAGGCAGTAAATATTAAGGCGGCAAGTATGCCTGCTATTTTTGTATTCAGAATTTTTCTCATAACTTAAAAGAGCCACTCAAGACTGGCCATGAGTTTCCCCCTGGATTCCGAGACCGTCTTATCTTCATCTAAAACAAAGGGGTTAGCTCCACTATAGGTCCTATACCCAATAGATCCAGCCAGGTCTAAGAACATATCCCGACTGAGCTCAAAACCCGCACCAGCCGTAAAACTTGTCTGATCAACTGCCCTATCCCCATAGAAGGGCTCATAGGAAAAACCGGTCCTGATAGCCGTAGTAAAATTCAGATAATGCTCCGCTCCCACACTAAAACGGGTAGTATCTCTGTAATTTGGATTTATCTTGTCCCCATAGCCGGCGGCAGAAGCATCTTTTTCTTCGTAGCGGAATGAACTCCAGTCTGTCCGCTGGATATCTGCGGTAATCAGGGTTCTATCTAGTCCCAGGAAATTATATTGAATTCCTAGTCCTAGCACCGAAGGCATGGTTAATTCTGCCTTACCTTTAGCCTCGGCCTCTACTGGACTACCCCATTCTTCTTTGCTGGAAGACCAGTAGCTTGTAGTAGCTTTTCCTTTCCAGCTATCAGTCATGGTGTAAGAAGGAGCAAAAGTTAAACCTATATGGGCTAAATCTCTTTTCAGTGAATAAACTCCACCTAGCTGTAAAAACATTCCGCTTAAATCCCTATCAGTATCTAAGGATATACGGCTGACCTCATGTTTAATTTCAGACACGCTGCCCTCTGAGCCACCCATAATCATATTCATTGAAAGCCCAGCATTTAATTTACCAAAAAGCTTTGACGATGCACCAAGTATCATACGACCAGGTCCACCCTTATTCTCAATCTTGAGGGTATTGGGTTTACCCAGTGTGTAGGTCTTGTTCTCGCTAGTATAGGCCATATCAAAAAGCTTACTATATCCAAGAGCCAGCCTGAGATTACCCATAGGTAGCATGGCCCCAACAAGGGGAATATTATAGTTGGATGAAGCGGAACGATATTTATCTCCTCCGGTTACAACCTGACTAGAAAAATTACCATATCCACCTACCATAACTCCCCGACGCTGCCGGAGAGAAAGAAGTGCCGGATTATAAAACACTCCTGCAATACCATGGGCAGCAGCCATGGAGCTTCCACCCATGGAAAGAGTCCGAGCATCAAAGGAAGATATAACATCCCCAGGACCGCCTCCACCCAGGGCAATACTACCACTTCCGGGATAACTCCAGCCATAAACCGGAGAGAAATTTATCATTGCCGCTATGAAGGCGGCGATTGTCATTATATGAAACTTCATTATATTAATCCTCCATTACCAGGCCAGATCGTACTGGACTGTAAAAACATTCTTTGCAACCCTCGTGGCGGGATTATGTGGCGAATACTCGTATTCAAGTTATAGCTTACCGCCCTTTGAAAATGTAAATACCGGTCGGGTCTTAAATCCGATACCGTGACCACTCTCCTGCATAAAGACTCTTGAGAGGATTACAAGCGGATTTGTCGGACGGTAGCGGACCTCAAAATAATTACCGGATTCCGTATCATGATCCCTGAGGTCAGAGATTTCACTATAATAATCCTGACTTTTTCTTAAGACCGTTCGGAAACGAATCCGATCTGATGCCCTGTGAACTATTTCCATTCTGTGTGAATACTCAGTCCTTGGAGAATATCTTACTGCCTGACTTCTGAAAGCCATACTCTCCCTGAAAGTTCCAGTATATCTTAAAAGGAATTTCTTGGTCACATCCCAGGACTGCCTGGCCTTGATAGTTGTCCGGTGAGAAAAATCTCCCGCAGATGGTTTAAAATGTTTGATGGGCTCTTGATAGATAATATCTACCTGAGTTGACATGCCTTTCTTTGGAGCAATTCTACCCCCTATGCTGTATCTTTCCTCATTTCTTCCGTTATATGTAGCATCATAGCCCTCTCCAAGAAGATCAAAGTAATCGTGGTCAACCCTCCAGTAATAAATCCAAAAGTTGGCTCTTTCATGATTAGAAAGAAGGGTTAGCCTCATGGCATTACCAGTCTCCCAGCTCCACTCTCTTCCGGCGGACCAGTCTCTGTTTCCTGCTGCGTCAAGCACTGGATCAAAAGTGTGATAGCTACTAAGACCAAAGTCAGCGAGAAGGCGGTAGTTTCTTACTGAGTACTCTGCCTCTAAATCAAATATATTTATCTTATCACCCCTGAAGCTTGTGGCATCCTCTTCATGGTCAAGAACCTTGTCATAGCTCTTTGTATATCCCCCCAGTCCCAAGGTAAGAGAACTAGTTAAGGGCCGGCGGACAATACCACCGTAAACGGTTTCTTTTAAGTAGGGTTCCTGATAAAGGGGATAATTTCCCGTGTAATAAAAAGTTCTTTCTCTTATACCTACAGAACCATCCTGTTCATTTATGTCATCGGGTTTGATAGCAAACTGTTTCTGAGAGGTAAAGGCAGTTATTTCCCAATCACCTGGACGGATTTCTGCAGCAGCACCATAAAAACCGCTGTTGGTCCGGGACCTATCATCAATTCTCAAACCCTTCAAGGTACGAGTCCTGGTCATAGGCCGGAAAAAATCTAAGCGATAGCTTCCCAATATAAAAGTATCGGCAGGTCCTACATTTCTTACAAGAAGATATCTTGAACCCAGAAAATAGGAATTGAAATTTCCATAGTTTATTTCTCTGGCTCCATCATAACTTGGTTTGAAATGAGCCGAAGCCTTTCTGGCTGCCTGAAAACCAAACTCTAATTTATTTCCATAGCGAAGCCGATGCCTCATTTCCATCTCCATGGACTTCTGCTCTCTCTCTGGAAGATTAAAGTAATAGGGATCAAAGGGATACTCCAGGGTTCCCAAAAGTCGGATATCTCCAGATAGTTCAGCCACATCCTCTTCATCAAGAATGGCTATAAAAGGACTCATTCTCTCAAAGTGATAATCCCCCATGATTTCTCTAATATCATTTACGCTTTTAAAGCCCCGGAGTTCTTTCCTGAGTTCAATAATTTTCTTTGCTTTTTCAGCATCTACTCCTGGAAGTTCAAGAAGCTGGGAATAAACTGCAGTATTTAAATCAAGCGGATTGGTGCGATAGAGTTCCAAACGGGATATGTCCACATCAAATTCAAGGAAATACTCCTCTTCTTCTTCGGCCATAATCTCCAGCTCTTCTATTATCTCATCGGCACGAATAAGAGCCCCTGAAGTAACTACCAGATAGGGGGATATATTATCAAAGAGTTTTTTGGTCACTCCCTCTACTTCCATAAGCTCCTCAATCTTTTCAAAGTAATTATTGAGTTCTCTGAACTTAATTATTTCTTGGGCTAATTCAGAGGAAACACCTGGAAGGTTGGTAAATTCCTGGACTGTAGAAAGATTCACATCCACCAGAGCAATCCTGCGGGCCTGAGCGGATGGCGAAAACAGAAAGACTAAAAGTCCCGCTACAAAAACTGATTTTATAGTTTTATTAAGCATCCGAAGAATCTTTATCTAACCCTCTCTATCACCGCAGACTCCCTCAGTTTATTGAGCATAGACCGTTGCATGCCTGGAACCTTATTCAAATCATTCCAGGAGGAAAAATAACCCCGGGAATCGCGATAGCGAACAATATTTCTTGCCAAGACTGCCGGTATTCCAGCGCTCCGCAAGCTAGCTGCATCTGCAGTATTTATATTAATTTTCGCAGGAGGGGCAGTATCCTCAACTTTTTTTACAGATTCCGGTTCGGGCTCAACTACTGGCTTTGCTTCCGGCTCTGGTTCTGATACTGGCAGGGGTTCTGGCTCTATTTCAGGCTCAACTTCTACCTTTTCTTCGGTAAGAGCTTCCTCTTCTTCTTGGAGATGAAGTTCTTCCATAGCATCGGAATATCCATAATCTGGTCTTCCCCAGCGATAGGAGACTTCCTCTATAACAGTTTCACCATCTACTGTCATATAGTTACGGAAGCTACTGTACATATTTCTTGTCACTCCCGGCACTCTCATAATATCTCTTACGCTACGAAAATCCCCAGTCTTATCGCGGTATTCAACAATCCTGCCTGACACCGTTGGTCCAAGCCCGGGTATTGCAGAAAGTTCATCCACATTAGCCGTATTGATGTTAATCATTATCTCTGGCTCGACCTCGTCCTCTTCAACGTATTCTTCAGCCACCACCCTTACTCTAGGCTGGGTCGCAGCTCCAAATCTTGCCTGAAGGGCAAAAAGATGCTGAGCATCAAGAGTATGATGATTTCTGAATGCGTAGTTTAAGCTGAAAATCCCAATATTTGCCCCGAAGCCGAGTGAGAGACGGGCTGGACGGGTTTGCATGCCGGTCCTTAGAAGAAAATTGCTGGCCAGGGGAAACTCTAAGCCTATTCTCTGCTCCCAGTCCTTATCGGGAACCTTGTGCATATCAAAAGAAACAGCTACTCCATCTATCGGTGTAGCATAAAGACCTACCATATATCTCTGTTCAAGATCTTCGGGAGGTGAGGAAAGAAGTTTGGGACGGTTTATGTTGTAGGCGACTCCACCGATGCTGAAATTTTCACTAACATTTCCTAAAAATCCCACATCCATAGCAAAGACTCCGCCAGAACCACCGTCATTTCCAATTTTAATTCCACTACTCTTTAGGTTGGTTCCGAAGTATATTCCATCTTGGAGGGCCGAAGAGAAAGAAAGCCTTAGATCGGTCTCTTTATAATCTGAGAATCCAAAAGATGAAAAACCAAAACCCCAGGAGCCCAGATTCATTGTCGGAATCACTGCCGCAAAATTCATCTGGCCCAAATCGCCCATTCCATATAGTGAGGTATAAGAAGTATCAACCTGTATGTTTCTAACTAATCTCAAGCCTGCTGGGTTCCACCAAATTGCCTCAATATCATCAGAGACCGCCGTATAGGCGCCACCTAGGGCAGTGCTCCTGCCTCCCCTCTCCTGAAACTCAAATGCAGCCTGGGATTGACCCGGACCCATAAGTAGGATAAAGGCGGTGATTAGGGCCGCCCCTATAAATTTATTTGAAAGGATAGACTTCATTTCTCCTCCGATTAATCTCTCTTTATATTTAAACATCTTTAGAATTTCCTGCCTAGGACCACCGGAGCCTGTTTCTCAGTTATTGCCCCACCGCCTTCCTCTTCCATTTTCATATGGACAATATAAATTCCCATAGGCAGAATTTCGCCATAATCGTCAGCCCCATCCCAGTCAGCATAATCCCAGCCGTCAGAGACTACGGCAGTATATTTCAAGTGGTTTCTAACTGGATATCCGTGAGTATTATAAATAGTTATGGTCACGAAGACCTCATTTTCTCCTAGGTTTCTATATGCAATTTGGGCTTGATTAGGAGTCTTTTCACCCAGTGGGAAAAAAGGTGAGTCCTCCACTTTTAAATGTGATGTTGGCATATCCGGAGGGATAACCACCATTCCATAAACACTGTTTTGCTGGCGGGGCGTGCCATAAATGTCTCCACCTTGATGGTCCTTCATATAAGGTGGCACGATATCAGATCGGTAGGTTTTCCAACTGCTCCGCTCATTACTTTTGAGCTCTGGTTTAACCTTTTCCATACTGTAGCGCTTATCATTATCACCCGCAAACCAACCGGCAGAACAATCTAGTTCATCTATTATATTGTCTGAAGCATCTTTTAATATAATATGCTCCCCATTAACTGCCAAAAATTGGTATAAATAAGATGAACGGAAATCGTCCATTACTGGTGTTGAGGTTGATGTAACCATCGCAGGATCCTTTTTAGTAGAACCGATTCTCTGCATTAGATAATAATCGCCCGCCTTAATGGTTGAACTAATAAGAAGTTGGTAAGGAGAAGCATTATTCTTGATAACCACTTCCTTGCTCGTGTCCTCCGCGCCATTTCTTATTCGGACGACTTTCCAATCTTCAAGACAAATATCATTATCAGTGGTATTATAAAGTTCTATCCAGGCACAACTTTGAGCATTCTGAGTCCTCCAGGCAATCTCGTTAAAGACAACATCACCAGGTGAGGCGGCTGACAAACTTATTACTGAAAGGCAGGTACAAAGTATGGCGGAAGTTAAAAGCTTAATATTAAATTTCATATATATTCTCCTTAGAAAGCCCTACCCCCTATTTAAGTAGAGGGGTGCTTATTCTTATACAAATAATAATTTAAATTGTAAAATATCTATCTTTCCGTCTCAACGACGAAAGTCTTACCATCGGTATAGACCAAGACATGGCCATCATAGTCAGTCCGATAGATTTCAGCCCCCACACTTTCAATGCGATTAAGGGCTTCAGCTCTGGGGTGGCCAAAGGTGTTTCTATCTCCAACAGGAATAAGGGCGACCTCTGGAAGCACCTGCTCTAAAAAAGGTTTACTTGAGGAGGTCGCAGACCCATGATGTCCCACCTGGAGTATATTTGATGCCAGCTGGCTACGGTATTTTCGGGCAGCATAAAGCTCGCCTCTTTCTTCAAGGTCACCTGTAAGAAGAAAACTAACATCACCGCAGATAACTTTCATAAGAACAGAATTATTGTTGGAATCAGAATTGGTTCCTCTAAAATAAAAATCCGCTGGGGGTGAAAAAATTTCCACCTTAACACTCTTACCTAAATCAATCTTATGTCCATCTCCCTCTCTGATTACCATATAATCAGAACCCCGAGCCCTGACTAGGTTTAAAAGATCGGCATAAAGTCCAGAATCAGGGTCAAATCCTGGATCTAAAAAAGTCTTAACCTTAAAATTATTGAGTATGGCTGGCATACCTCCGATATGGTCTGAATGAGAATGAGACATCAGCATATAATCTAATTCGTTTATCTCTAATTCATCTAAATAGGGGACTATCACTCTGGCGCCTGGATCCCAGGAAGAGCCCATCCATTCTGGAGTACCGCCTGCATCATAAAGCAGGGTCTTTCCCTCAGGCGAAACTATTAATACAGCATTACCTTGACCGACATCTAAGAAAACTACCAATAAATCGTTTTCTGTTTTCTGGTACCTGGCCGGAGGAACCCGTCTGGCAAGAAGAGCATCTTGACCGACTCCCCGCTGTCCAGCAGCCCTAAGAGCGGGCGAGGCCGGCAGAAGTATAAATAAAGTCAATAAAATCTTCTGTAAAAAGCTAATCATTAAAAAACAATTCCCATGGCTATCATCATTGACATACCAAGCTCGCCCATTGAGGCGGCAGTGATATCAAAGACATATTCCAAATCATCAATATAGCGGATTCCAATTCCACCAGTAAGACCCAAGGAAGTCCCTATATCATTTCCAAACCGGTATCCAGCTCTAATATCCAAGAGTTTTAAAGGAGAATATTCTACCCCTACCCCTCCTCCAAAAATACCTTCAGCAAAAAGATATTTTAGATCGGCCGTTGCCTTTATGGTCCCATCAAAAATCACATCAGCAACTCCCAATCTGACAAGAGCCGGCAGGGAGAAATCATCCTTGTAGCCTATGCTTGTACCTAAATTTTCTACGACCAATCCAAGATAGAGTTCTTGAATATCATCAATAGGAATATTATACTGAGCCCCAGCTGATCCCGCAAGAGCTGTGGCAGACTCACCATCTATCATTTCAAACAGAAGTTTCATCCCCAAACCAACATTAAAGGCTTCTGTAAGTTTCAGCCCTTGAGCAGCATCCAAAACGCCTGCCTGGTAAGCATAAGAACCAACACTTGCCCGTCCATCAGGTCTCTTTGAGATTTCTCCAGAGTTAAAGTAATAGAGTCCAGCGCCGAATCCTCCGATATCAAGCGCATGCCTATAAGAAACTTTCCCATAAAAAGAATCATTTATCCAACTGGCCGCCGTAAGAGTAGCCTCATTAAAAACTCCATCTACCAGGCCAGCCGGGTTAAAATAAATAGCATCTGGTCCTGTTGCTATGGCAGTAAAGGCCGAGCCCATGGCATGGGCCCTTACGCTTTTGGGTATAAGAAGAAAATCCGCACCAGTTTCACCTGCGGCAGATAGGTCAACTATTGCAGTCTGGATAAATAGGATGCCAACCAGTATTGAGAATAAAAACTTCTTCATCTTATTACCGCAAACTTATCCATGGAAGAAAAATTACCATCTCCCGTCTTAACTTCCAAGCGAATAAAATAAAGGCCCGGAGCTATATCATGGCCCGCCTTATTCTTCATATCCCAGATGAACTTATTATCAGAGCCAGGATAAAATGAAGGATTAATAGTAACTACCTCAGCACCACTTAAAGTAAATATTGTCGCAGATACCTCCTGAACCATGGAAGATAATCTATACTCTACACTTAAGTCATCAGTAAACTTTGCTGGTGAAGGATAAACAAGAAGATTTCCTATGGCAGGCTCATCTCTCACATAAAGACTTCCAGAAGCTATGGAATAATTTTTCTGAAATTCCTGCCAGAAGAGATCAGCCATAGCGCTGGAATGAATTACAAGAAAATTTTCATCATTAACATTGAGAGCATTTGGAGTCCAGTTATAGGAGCCGGTTATTACCTTTGCATTAGGAGTTCCAGCATCTATTACGACAAATTTATGGTGAAGGTTTCCGGGGTTTCCATCAGGAATGACATCAATCCCCATACCCCTAAGAATTTCAAGCGTGCTCATTGAAGTCCCTTGACCGGACTCAACAACCCCCCTCACCTCTACACCAGCCAGATGGGCATACTCCAAGGCACCTATAATAGATTCTTCATTAAATGAGAAAGTGAAAAGATTAAAATATACAGAATGTTCTGCCTGAGTGATATGGTCTACCAGGGCTTGAGCGGGACTGGTTAA
>JAAZFS010000097.1 GCA_012511615.1 Elusimicrobiota bacterium
CCTTTTATATATCGCATGCAAATGCTTCTGCTCATGCCTCAAGATCCTCAGATAGGACAAAGGGTTTTCTTATAGATTACTCACGGATAAAGTGTCGTTATTTTCAGATGCTTGATCCAGTGAAACCGATAAGTAGTTCTTGGATTCGACCAGAAGATTTGCACCACTATGAAGAAGTGGGGATAGACGGATTTAAAATAATAGACAGAGGGATGGCAACAGAGACTATACTGAAAATCCTAAAAGCCTATTCAGAAAGGAGTTATGAGGGAAATCTTCTTGATCTTTTTCCTGATCCCTCCAAGAGTATATCTTTTGGGAAAAAATCTTTACTGGTGAAAGCCAGATACTTCTTGCGGCCTTTTACATTCAATGTTTTTAAACTCTTGAAATTTGCTAGTTTACTGGATGATTCTGCATATATTGACAACAAAAAACTTGACGGATTTGTAGAAGGTATTAAGAATATAGACTGTAGAAGTCTAACTTGCGAAGAATGCGGTTGGTGTAGAAAGTATTATGAAAAAGCTGTAACAATTGACAAAGATGCAGCTGAGAGGATAAAAAAGAATTATGAGGAATCTCTTGAAAGTCTTATATCTGGGAAACTTTTCAAGTATTTGTAAATAAATGAAAGCAATATTAATAAATCCAATATCTTATATAGCCATGACCAGTCGGACATTTATTAGAACTGTAACCCCAGTTCCTTGTCTTGGACTGGCTTATCTAGCGACAATTTTAAAAGAAGAGGGCTACGAGGCCTTTGTAGAAGATCAATATGCCAGCGGTATAAGTAATGAAGAATTGGTCCAGAAAATAAAAGATTTTGGTGCTGACATCGTTGGATTTTCTTGTTTAACTACAGCGATGACGACAGTAGAGGATGCCATCCAACTACTCAAAAAAGAATTGCCTGATGTAACAATAATACTGGGAGATATTCATGTGACCCTTTTCCCAGAAGAGGTACTTAGAAAAACAGAAGCCGATATTGTGGTAAGAGGCGAAGGAGAGGAGACCCTCAGGGAGCTTGCCCGTCTTCTCAAAAAAGGAGATTCAATAGCAGGAGTTAAGGGCATTTCTTATAGAGACGGAGATGAAGTCATTCATAATCCTGATCGTCCGCTTATCGAAAATCTTGATGATCTTCCCTTTCCCGATTGGTCCCTTGTAAATTTAGACTACTATGAATCTTATCCGAGCCTGGGCGTCTATGGACATGTGCTTCCAGTACAAGCTTCACGAGGTTGTCCTTACAATTGCTATTATTGTTCTCAGGATAGGTTTTATAAAAAAACCAGATACAGAGATCTCTCCAAAGTTTTAGATGAGATGGAGTACCTTGTTGAAGTTTTTGGGGTTAAATGCATAGGCTTTAATGATGCCTATTTCCCTTATTCTGATGAAACTGCAGAAGAATTTTGTGATGGAATGATAAGTAGAGGTCTACATAAAAAAATCACATGGTTTACTGAGTTAAGGGTGGATGTCGGCAGTTTTAAGCTTTACAAGAAAATGAAGGAAGCCAATGTCTGCTTGGTTATGTTTGGAATAGAGAGCGGAAACCAAAAAGTGCTTGATTCAATGCGTAAAGGAACAACTTTGCAGCAGGCCAGAGATGCAACTCGGTATTGCGACATTCTTAGGATTAAATGTATGGGGCTTTTTATGCTCGGGGTTCCAGGGGAGACTCGGGAGACATGCTGGGACACCATAAATTTTGCAAAGAGTCTTAGGTTGGATATAGCTAAGTTTAATGTTGCTATTCCTTATCCTGGATCAAGTTTTTTCGATGACTTTGCCAAGAGTTTTGAACATATAGATGAGTTGAAAGATAAATTTTCAAGCTGGTATGACTGGTCCGTAGATGATGGGGAAATAATATATGCCCCAGAGGGTATGGGCCGAAGAGAGCTGGTGAGATTGCAGAGGACTGCAATGATATCTTTTTACCTAAGACCCAGTTTAATTATTCGGACCCTTATGCGAATGACTTTTTCTTTACGCGATTTATTCTACGGTGGTATGCTACTTTTGAAACAGAATATTCTTCCAGTAGGTAGAAAAAAAGACTGATATAAATCAGATAGGGCCTTTAAAAATTTAAAAATTCTTTGAAGAGCGAAGTAAAATTATGCAATATAAAAAATTGAGGATAGATAAGCCAGAAACTCCGCTTCTTCGACTTAAAATTTTTTACCTCCTTTTAGGAATAATATCATTAATTTTGGTATATCGGCCCCTCACCGCAAAAATAATAGACAGCTATATTTTATATCACGTGGATGATATAGCGCGTTTTACAATTCTTCGCTCAGCCCTGAGGGATGTTCGTGTTTTCTTGAGTCCCTATTTAAAACTTGGCTTTGCTCTGCTTAATTTTCCTTTCCTTCTGCTTACAGGAGCAAATCCTATGAGCATTCGAATCCTGAATTTTTTCTTATCCTTGGCTACGCTGGTTCTTATTAAAAAAATTGCCTTAAAAAAAGGGATATCTAAATTTGGGTCCGAGCTTGCTATGGTTTTATGTTTTTCATTTCCTGTTTTTTTTATCCTATCTCTCTCAACTCTCTCGGAAGTGCTCTTTACTTTTACAGTAGTTTTATCGGTATACATGTTGGTGTGTCAAAGATATGGAGCTGGCCTCATTATTATCTCTTTTCTGCCCTTGCTCAGGCAAGAAGGGCTCCTACTTCTGCCGGTTTTTGCAATTATTCTTGCGCGAAGATACTCTCTTCTAAAAACTCCAATACTCTTTATTCCATTCATTATATGGTCATATTTAAATGTTAAAGTTCTGGGGCATGAAATGTATTTTAGTTTCTTTCCGGCTCTCGGAATTATACCGTCGGCTCCAGCAAATTCAAGTGCTTCCCTAACAGATGTTTTATTTTCGGCAGGAGTATTGCTCTTTCATCCCATCAGTTTACTGGGGATACTGGGAGCTCTTTTATCTTTTAAGAAAAAAAACTTTAGATTAGTAAGCCTGATTTTTCTTTCTTATTTTTTAATTCTTCTTGCTGCTAATTTATTGCATGTAACGGTAAACGGAGTTTGGAACAGGGAAATTCGTTTTTTGCATACGCTTATTCCTTTTTTATCTCTTTTAGCGGTCTATTATATGGATCTTTATCCAGGGCTTACTAAAGTAGTAAAAAAATATATTTTTATTCTTCCTCTTCTTACGATTTTTCAGATTAGGATGCTTCAGAATGAGCGAGGAGTGCGCTGGGATTACCTCTCTTACAATCAGGAAAAAGAGCTGAAAGAAGCAACAAATGAAATTCTTGAACTTGTTGAAAAAGAGGGAATTAAAAACATCTATATACCTGGCGAGCTTTACACCAATCCCATCATAAGAAGAATATGGTATTATAGTCCATCTGATATGGACTTATATATTCTTATAGAATTTCCTCTTGAAGACTCATCAACCTTAGAGATGAAGGCTCTGGATTTGGGTCTCTCTAAATTCAGAAATCTTGAGTCTGGCGAGCGCGGAGTATATTTAAGTACGCGATACGCCCATCCTCCGTCGGAGACATTGAAATTAGATGAAATGCTTTGTTTTGATGAACTGGGGCTAGAGGCCTATATAGTCAAATATGAATAAATTTGAAAGAGCCAAACTCTTGTCCCAGAGTGTTTTCCGGGCTGTTCTCTCAAGGGCTTTTGGAATTCATCGTCCAGTGACGGCTTCCTGGAATATCACTGCAAGATGTAACCTAAGATGCAAGCATTGCGGAGTCTATCTGAACCAGCCCGCGGAACTTTCCACTAAAGATGCGCTTAAGCTTGCAGAGTTTTTAAAAGCCAAGGGTATCCCCTGGGTTTTTATATCTGGAGGTGAACCCTTACTTCGTGAAGATTTAGGTATAATAATAGAAAAACTCACCAGTCTTGGAATTGGGGTAGGGCTTAGCACAAATGGACTTCTTATTCCATCGCGCCTTGACATGCTGAAAGGGGTAGACAAGCTAATAATGAGCTTTGATGGTCCGCCTGAGGTTCATAACCACATAAGGGCAGACGGTGCATATGAAAAGCTTATGAAAAGTATAGAACTTCTTAAGGGCACTGATATGACCCTGCATCTTACTGCTGTTATATTAAAAACCAATTTAGAGCACTTTGATTTTATACTTGATAAGGCTGAGGAGCTTGGGGCTATCCTCAGTGTTCAGCCAGGAAGGATTAACCGGATTGATTCAGCAGAAGCCAATACACTCGCCGTCACCAAAGAAGAAAATCAAAAAATTGTCGATTACCTGATAAAGAGAAAGAGGGGAGGATATAAAAACTTATTCAATTCAATTGAGGGGTTAAAACACATGAGAGAATGGCCCAACCCCCGACCACTTCCCTGTGTAGCCGGTCGGATGCATTTTTATATATCTCCAGGCGGCTATATGAGAGGCTGCCTCAATTACCCTCAGGTCTCTCCAGAGCAGTCAAAACAAAACGTTTGTAAAGATTTTGAGGAAGAATTTAGTAAAATCCGACCCTATACTTGTCGGGACTGTTGGTGTGGAGAATCTATAGAGTATAATTTGGCATATGGATTATCTTTTAGGTCTGTGGTCAATCTGATAAAAGAAAATTTGATATAATACCAAAAAAATGAAAGGTAGTAGACAATAAGCAAGTATATTCTTGGAATTAACGCAATGGGGCACTCTCCCTCTGTCGCTCTTCTTAGAGACGGAGAGCTTCTTTTTATGGCTGAGGAAGAACGTTTCAACAGGATAAAGGGTTCTGACGGCTTGATGCCCGCCAGGGCCGCCGCCTGGGCGCTTCGAA
>JAAZFS010000098.1 GCA_012511615.1 Elusimicrobiota bacterium
CAATAAAGTTATTAACCTTGGTTGATTCTGTCCCAGATACATCCCCAATAATTACAACTGGAGCCTCCAATCCCTTGGCACCGTGCATGGTCATCATTCTTACGCCTGAGGCCTTATCGGACTTTAAGCTCAGAGCTCTTTCACTATCTTCCTCTGTTAATCGATCAATTTCCCTAAGAGCTCGCACAAAAGACCATCCGTTTTCATCAATCATGGCCTCTATCATACCCACTAATTTCCTTATAGATAGGGTCGCAGGCACATCTTTCAAGAGACTTCCATAAAGTTCCAGCATCCCACACCTTTCACATAAAAAGGAGGATTTTCGACGATCACCTAGCTGTATAAATTCCTGAAATATACTCCTCATCTCTTCGATTGCCTGTCTAGTTCTTCCTTCTTCAGGTAGTTCAGAAGCCAAGTACTTAAGTTTCCCTGAATTAAGCTTAATATATGAATATATATCCGAATCACTCAGACTAAAAAAAGGACTTTTTAGAGCTCCGTAAACAGCCCCAGAATCACCTGGATTTGCAAAGGCCCTAAATACTTGTAGGGCCTCCTTAATTTCTGCTTTCTGGAAAAAACCACTTCCAGCAACTGCCTCAATTGGAATACCCCTATCTTCAAATGTCTTAATCCAAAGATCCACATTAGTGTTTTTCCTAAAAAGAAACATAATATCGCTGTATTCAAGTTTTCTTTTCTTTTTCAGCTTGCGGTCATATATCTCCTGGCCACCCTCTATAAGCTCTTTAACCTTCTGAGCCAATAAGTCTGCTTCACGAGGCCGTGCAATACCCACCAAGAGAGCGCCACTAATATTATCACGACTAAATCGTTTAGGATAATTTTTGTCTTCTTCGGTTTTTAGATTTAATGAAAAAATTTCTACAGTTCCCTCTTCATCTCCAGAAGAGACAAGTTTCTCATAGAGGCAGCCGCCATCTTCTTCGCTATCCATCACATCCTTAAAATAAGAGTTAACCGTATCAATTATTTTTTTATCAGACCGAAAATTAGTCTCCAAAAGTTTTTTTTCATCATCAGCGAATTTTTCAGTAAATTTTTTATAAGTCCTGATATCAGCCCGGCGGAATTGATAAATTGCCTGCTTGGGATCGCCCACTACGGTTAAACTTGCTTTTCTTAAAGGTAAATCTTCCCAGCTTGCCACTTCTGAGCTTTCTTCAGCGCAGAGCCAGCTGATAATCTCTGCCTGGATAGGATCGGTATCCTGAAATTCATCTACAAATATCATCTTATAAACAGACTTTAGCCTTTTTCTTATTTCAGGGTTTTCCACCAGAAGTTTTCTGGCCTTCATCAGGGAATCTTCATGTGTAATTATTCCCTTATTAATTTTGTAGTTTTCATAATAAACTTCAAAATTTTTCACTATATATTGAAGTTTCCTACCTATATATCCAACAAGCAGATTATCTATCCGCTTTACAAATTTTTCAGCATCGTCTCTATAAATAGTTCCAAAGCTTTTCCGGCCACGTTTTTCCCAATTAGCTGCTACGGTTTTGGGAATATTTCTGATATTCAGTATCAAATCTATTTTTTCATCAATAGGCGCATCCTTGGAATATTTATTAGCCATCATTTTAAAATATTTATAAAGTTTTTCCTCTTCTTTTTCTTTGCAATTGTCATCAATTTCTTTTCTTTTTGCCCAAGACAAGTATTTTTCAAATAATTTAACTAGTTCAGTTTTTAAATCTTCTTCAGTTTCTGGGCCATCTAGTGTCCGCACTTCAAGATCAGGATATCTCAAATGAAGCTTTATGTATTCCATAGCAGACCCCATATCTATACCTAGGGTTTTCAGAAGAAAATCTCCTTCTTCAAGATTTCCTCCAGAGAAAATTTCCTTAGTCACAAAGCCCTCCCAAAGTCCAGAATCATCCAGCTCATTCATTTCAATCGGCTCTGTGTCTGAGTCCGTATCCGCCTCAACAGGATACTGGGAAATAAGATTATTACAGAAAGCGTGAATGGTCATTATGGGCATTGAATCTAAGCCATCAAGAATTTCACTAGCCTTATCTGGATTATCTTCTTTCAAATCTCTTATCTTTTCCCGTATCTTCTGCCTCAGCTCCGCCGCGGCAGCATTAGTAAAGGTGATGGCAACAATATTAGAAGGTTTTAGATTTAGCTCTTCACTTAAAAGCGCATTAGTCAGTCTTTCTATGAGAATTGTTGTCTTTCCAGTTCCAGCAGAGGCTTCAATAAGAAAGTTCTTACTAAAATCATGCCGGATTTCTTCCCTTATTTTATCATCAGTAAACTTTTTTTCTACCATTTTTTTACTTTCGCATCATTACAGACTGGCTTATTTTCGCAGAACCTGCAGGCTTTATTGGCATTATTAAAAAACTCTCCCTTTCTATAAGCCTCAATAAAGGGCTCCATAAAAAGATCAAAACTCTTACGGCTTTCCTCTTCATGTTTTTTAAAATGAGTCTGAGTAAAAAAGGCCCTACGAGAAGAAAAATAATATCCAGAGGATATTTTCTCAATAGCCAGCTCATCACCAAATGCCTTCCTAAACATTATGGGATATAACACATGCTGGATATGGTCTCCTTTAAGAAATTCATCATCTTTTTTTGGCTTCCTCAGACTCCCTGTCTTATAGTCAATTATGATAAAATTACCGGCACCATCAGAATCAATCCTGTCGATTACACCCTTTAACTTTATTCCCTGGTATTCAACTGGATCCTGGAAATTTTTCCTAGGATCCTTGCCCCGCTTAGTCCCCACTCCCACTTCAAAATACTCAGGTTTATAATCCTTTTCAAAAATAAAACCCTCTTCAGCAAAACCTTCCAGTTCAGCCATCATTTTCTTATAAAAAGCCTGATAAGCATATTCCGAAGGACTGGCTAAAAGCTCTCTGGCCTTCTTTATTTCCTCATCTGCAATTTCTTTTATTTTCACCAGGCTAGCCTTGCCTTCTGCAAAGGTCCTATAAAAAATTTCATGAAAAAGATTACCAACTGTCCCCGGATCAAGCCATTCAAAAACATTCCGCTCTGAATAATCAAAATGTTTAAGTTTAAATATTTCATCCAAAAGAAATCCGTAGGAACAAGCAAAAAGTTTCTTTAGGCCAGACGGAGAAAAGACCATATCTTCAGGTACTTCCTTTAGATAAGCCCTGAACTGATTTTCTTCTTCAAGATATCTTCCCTTAATTGCTTTAGAAAAATTAGACATAAGAGGAAAGAAAGAATTAAGTAATTTATAGTCCTTATCGTCTTTATACCGCCTCCAAGAAAAACGATTTTCATGAAGTCCCAAGACCATCCTACTTTCATAATTTTGCTCAAGTTTTTCTTCACCTAGGAAATCTACTAGATATCTGGATACATCGTTTTTTTCACCAGTCTGAGGA
>JAAZFS010000011.1 GCA_012511615.1 Elusimicrobiota bacterium
CTGCTACTTGTGCTGTCTTCGAATGCTCACAGTACAGAAAAGATACTCCTTAAAACAGGAGACTATCTTTTATTTGGCCGATATTATGGTGAAGACATCCTCTGGAGAGTAATAAATGACCCAGCAAATGAGAACGGTGCTCTTATTTTCTCGGAAAAAATAATCAGCATGAAATCATTTGATGTGGCTGGACATGCTGCAGGAGGAAGAGACGACCGCCGAAAGACAAGAAATATACATGGTAGCAGCTATTGGCCTGACTCCACTCTTCGAGTATGGCTAAACAGTCGTGATAAAATTGTAAACTACCCAAATTTGCCACCCACTGAGGACAGAGTTATGGGGCGCCAGAACTATGAAGATGAGCCCGGCTTTCTCTATAATTTCACAGAAGATGAAATAAAGCTGCTTCAACCCTATACTCACCGAATTCTACTCTCACCAGCAGAGATTGAATTTAGTGAGGGTGGTAGCGAACTTTATAGCTACCATCCCGAAATTGACCATTGCATGGAAAACTTTGATTCATCCTACCATCAGCACGTCACAGATAAAGTTTTTGTACCTGGAATAGATATGATCTACAATCTAGTCCATTCGCGCAATTGGAGCCACTTAAAAACGCCGACACAGGCTCTTGTTGATGAAGAAGGTATTTTTGCCCTACGCAGGAATGTCCCCTTCGCTGTCGATGTAGACTGGTGGTATTGGTTGACTACTCCGTATACCGATTCACTAAGATTTACGATTGTAATGTCTACTGAGAGAATGTGTGCACTACCGGGAACAATTACAACACTACACCCTAATGACGGAAACGGAGGAGTCGCGCCGCTTGTCTATCTTCCTAAACACCTGAGTATCTATAAAGGTGATGGTTCGAAATCTACACCTTTTATGTTAAGTTTTAATTAAAAAGTTTTTTAGATTTAGTTTAACTCATATACTTTCAAGGGAAAAATTTAATATGAGAAAGACTTTTAATCTATCTTAACTCTCTCCCTAGGACAGACTTATCAAGCAGTCTCCAGATTTTTCAGACTTACTGTAGGAAATATTGAATTCATTGATGATTTGGAAAAGGAAAAAATCGATATAGTTAGCGAAACTTCAAACTCGTACGAGGGGATATCTATGCAGATAAAAAATGCAATTTTTCTAGCCTAAACGGATTAGAGTATTAACTTGAATTTACTAAACTTGGAAACCTCAATATTTTGTGTCGAACTCGGTCTAGCAATTCTACTCAAGAATTCTCTGATTTTTGGACTCTAGTGAACATACTAGACTCAAGTTTTCTTCTTTTCTTCCTTTTTAATCCGAGACCAATTTTTGAGAATATCTTCAATCGAGTTCACTTTAGTATCACTAAAAACATGCGGGTGCCGCCTAATCAGCTTTTCACAGATACCTTCAATAACATCGCGGAGGTCGAAATCTCCACGTTCCGAGGCCAACTGTGAATGAAAGACCACCTGATAGAGAAGATCACCGAGTTCTTCTTTGAGGTTTTCAGTATCCTTATTTCTAATGGCATCTGCAACTTCTCCAGCTTCCTCTTCGAGGCATGAAATAAGAGATTCATGCGTCTGCTCTCTGTCCCACATACAGCCATCTTGGCTTCTAAGTTTTGCGCAGAGAGCAATGAGCTCTTCCAATTGATTTTTTCGTTTTTTCATATCGTCTTTAATAAAACCATTTTCATACAAAACTGTCAATAGCTTAAAGCATTTAAAACTTGACAAGTATCTCTTTTTTTGGTAGATGTATGTGCATATCGCGGGGTGGAGCAGTCTGGTAGCTCGTCGGGCTCATAACCCGGAGGTCGTCGGTTCGAATCCGGCCCCCGCTACCACATTTAGAAAAGACTGGCAACTATGGCCAGTCTTTTTCATTTATAAGCTTCAGCTACATTTCAGAATCTTTAACATAAACTCTATGCCGGCAATCAGAACAGAGAAAACTCATTATATCTGAACGGGTAATTTCTTTTCTTTTTTTTGACGGAGGAACAGGTATTCCAGAGCCGACTGAATCGGAAAGTATCAGTTCCGGGGCTACAGAAGCAAGGGCAGGGCCCACTCTGGTTGAGGTTGCCTGAAGTGCTTTTAAAGTTCCGATAGGATATCCACAGCGGGTGCATCTTATAAGAGAAAACTCCTGACTGCTCTGCATAACCCCCTTGTTACCACCAGCAAGCTCATGCTCTCTTGAAAGACGAACTCCAGATATAGGCTGTGGGCAACGCCTCTCACACTCACCACAAAATATGCACTGATTATACCTACGGATAATTTTTCGAGTTTCCCCCTTATCTTCAATAACTATGGCCCCTGTGGGGCAAGTATGGCTACAAGCCCCACAACCTATGCAAAATTTTTCCACAGTTACAGGCTGCCCACGGAATCCAACGGGTGCCTTTGGCTTTCTTCCTCCCAGACTGCGGGGAAAGATCCGGAGTATAAAAGCAGCAAAACAATTTTTCCTGTCAATAAATTTTTCTTTACTAATTTTTATTTTCACCGTCCTTATCTATAAGATTTTCTGCATTTGCTCCTTCATCCAAGATGCAATTAACGATTACATAATATTAAGATATTGATATTCCCGCGTTTAGTGCCATCAACCCAACTGCACCAATGCCTTCCTTCAAATATAATGCGAGTAGCAGAAGCTTTGCCCCTGATAAAAAATTGCAGTTCATAGCATGAGGCAGAAAACAGGTAATTTCCCATACCTACAAGTCTAAAACAGTTGAAAAAATCATTAATATATTTAGAGCTTCCAATCTTTCACCCTGCGTATATGAATAATAAACTCCAACACCATCCATATCGAGATTACTTCCAGCAGAGCCGCCACTAGATTTAGCAGCTATAGCTACAACTACGCCACCTATTATAGAAAAAAACACAAGCCTTTTTAAGGGCAATCACAGCACTTAGACCAAGTAATAATATATAAGCCAAAGATAATAATAATCCTACAGTATTCTTTCCTTTGACAAAAAAACACACAATTGAAGTGCGACCGCATAAACAATAAGAAAAAGAACCGAACGCATCCAAAAGTTTTTAAACACTACTCTCTTAGAAAAATCTAAAATAAGCCCGCTGTTATTGCCTAGATTATAATTCCTCTGGCAATACAGGAAGCACCGTCAGAGATACAAACCTCCTTAATGGACATCATCTTAGAGATAATAAATAAAGATACAAACCCTATTAATAGACACCATGTAACAATACTGGCTATAAAGATAATAATTTGAACTTCAGGTATCACCTAATAAGACTCCTTAAGCTATAGGATAGGGAATCAAGAAGCACCCCAGGTACACCTTCAATAATCAATTCTCTAAATGGAGAAAAAAAGAGTATAGGTGTAAGAAATACAAAAATTACCATTAGAACAAGGGGGAGTTTAATTAAAATACCACCTTTCTTTATTGCAAACAATCGGTTTTCTGATTCGTCGCTGAATGCCCTTCTGACAGACCGAATCATGGTAGGAAGAGTAAAGAGACTCATCAGAATCAAAATAAGGCCAGTAAAATATCGATTTTCTTGAAAAACGGCTAGAAGAAGCAATAGTTTGCTGAAAAATATCCCTCCCGGTAGAATTCCAGCCACAACAAGATGAGCCCCCATAAATGCAAAATAAGTTATTGGCATATATGGGCTCGGCTCTCCAGGCTTGGTTAATCTATTTGTTTCTAAAGCATAAAAGATTGAGCCAGCCGAGAGAAAAAGGAGGGGTATAACTAGGATGAGATTAAAAAAATAAAAGTAGCCCGCAATCAATCCGAGTGGTGTAGCCAGTCCGAAACCAACAGCAACATATCCAAGCTGAGATATTGAGCTATATGTGAACAGTTTCTGGAGCCTAACCTCTCTAGAAGATAGGTATCCCCCAACTATTATTGACAATAACCCAAAAACAAGAAGAACAGCTGGTAACGGAGAAGCTTGACCAAAGACAACAAATCCTACCCTAATCAAAACATATAAACCCATAACTGGTCTCAATACGCCCGCAAACATGGACGCCACTGGAGCAGGTGCAACCTGCTCAACTTCAATCGCCCAAGAATGAAAAGGTATGAAGCCCGCCTTAATTAATAGGCCCCCAGACAGAAAAGCCAGCGCTAATCGAGCAGCTGGTTTCTGGAGTAGAAG
>JAAZFS010000099.1 GCA_012511615.1 Elusimicrobiota bacterium
CTCCTGAACCAGTATCCTCCCTTAGTCGTTTCGCATAATAACGAAGTATATAATTTCTTAGGATTTGTCAACTGTTTTTTATCAGAGGAGCAAATTTTCTATAGCACTACTTGAAGCTATAGTGATTAGTTAGGATTGACACCCTTGTATAAAACCCTCAATTTCTTATAATTTTAATGGACTTAAAAAATCAATCATGTACAAATTTATAAGCACCACAATCCTTAAAATATTTAATTTTTTCGGTCTTTCATTAAGAAAAAATTCCGATCTCTACCCAATAATTGACAATGACCCACAATTTAAGAAGATATATAAGTCCACCCATCCCTATACAATGACTTCCAAGGAAAGAATGTATTCTCTTTATAAGGCCACACAGTACATAGCAAAAAACTCTATCCCTGGCGATTTCGTAGAATGCGGCATCTGGAAAGGAGGAAGTGCCATGATAATGGCATATACCCTCAAGGAAATGGGAGATACAAGTCGACAGATATATTTATATGATACTTTTCAGGGGATGCCCCCCCCTTCCCCTATTGATAATCGCCTTAACAAAAAGAAAGATCAGACCTATTATCTTTGGAGAGCCAATCTCTGCAAAAACCACAATCGGCTATGCTATGCTTCCTTAGAAGAAGTAAAAGACAATCTTGAAATGACTGGATATCCAATGGATAAATTTGTATTTGTTAAAGGGCTTGTGGAAGAAACAATCCCAGAAAATATCCCCGATAAAATAGCACTTCTTAGGTTGGATACAGACTGGTATAGTTCAACCAAACACGAGCTTGAGGAGCTCTACCCCCTCCTTGTAAAAAATGGAATACTTATAATAGATGATTATGGAACTTGGTCTGGGGCAAAAAAAGCGACAGATGAGTTTTTTAAATCTAAAAAAGAATTTTTAGTGAGAATTGATTCTGACAGCCGACTCCTGGTCAAAACTGATCTTTAACTCCTCATTCTTATGGGCAGAAAATATAAGGGTATGCGGATTATTTCTTCTATAGTAGATATGGTGAAATATTTTTGGTTTTCCGATTTTCACCCTAAACTCTGCAATCTTTTCAAAATTATTCTCTATATATTCATGTACAGGCCGAACCGCTTTTTCTGGATAGCGGCTTCTCTGGTACCTATCCAAAATAAAATAATCGAAACGCCCCTCTTCTATCATAGTGATATGTTTCTCTGGAGGCTGCATCCAGTCCATATCAAATAAGCTGTATCTGGGGTCTCCGTTTGACAATAGTATGTTGATTGGTGAGCCAGCACTATCTATCAAAAGTGAAGATCCAGGTGGAATATTCTCCTCCACCCATTCAAGAGCAATGAACCTGGTATCTTTCTGGACAGCCCAGGCTACATATTTTCCGCTTCTGTAAAGGGTTGGCGATAAAAGAAGAAAACCAGAGACAAGGATTATTAATTTCCCCCTTTTTAGATGCCTGAACCGCTCAAAAAGACTAAAGATTAAGTCCGCCGAAATTATCACCATAAAGGGCACTACAGGAAGTATAAAGCGGGCATTGGCCACCCTGTAGTAGCCCATTACACCGAAATATACTAAAGGGAAAAGCAATATAAGCACATCTTCTTTCCCTCTATTTAGTAAAACCCTAAATATAGCAAGAATGGAAATTAGCCAAAGCCCCTCTCCGAAACCTCCAATGAGTATTATAAGATACTTGATCCAGGTAGAATGCTTATAAGCAAAGGGACTACTGCCGCTCTGTAGTGATGCCTCGTACCTCATCGTCGCAAAAAAACGCTTAAATTCTATGAAATGCATGGGATTAAATAAAACAAATAAAACTGCAGTGGCTATAAATACGATGAAAAGTTCTTTAGTAAAAAATTCTTTTCCTTTTCTTTTCAGATAATGAGTATAAAGAAAAGGAATTAAAATTGCCGCCGCAGGATACTTAATTGATAAAGCAAGTGCAAAAATCAAGCTAAAAATTAGATAATCCTTTAAGCGTAGATATTCTTTTTCAAGTAATCCCAGAAGATAATAGATTCCAACCAAGACCATAAGAGTCATTGGCATATCTGGTCTTAGGGCGCTTGAAAGCGATATATGTATGGGTAAGACAGCCAAAAGAAAAGCAGCGATATATCCAACTGGCTTAGAATATGCACGACGAGCGATAAGAAAAACCATAAACACCTGAATAAGAGCATAAAGATTATTCAGAAAGCGACCTATAAGCAGGTATACATTATAGTCCTGTATATTAAAAAAGCTTGCAATCTCAATAATAGCCTGAACAGAAAGATAGATAAACTGAGGGTAAACGTAGGGGTTTAAGGGAGCCTCTCCATGCACAAAGGGCATCAGTATGAAACCTTCATCAATCTCAAAAAAGTCGGGCAGCCCGTAATTAACCCATACAATTCTTAGGATAAAGGCCAGAAACAGGATTAGTGGGAGTAAAAACCTTATATTTTTCTTTTGCTTCATTATCTATTTCCTGATTTAGAGGACATAGTCAAACACTATTTATAAGTATATTCTATTAATCCAGCCTTAACAAGTCGGAGGGTAAATATTTGGGCAAATAATATGATTTAAGAAGGTAAACAAGCGAGAACTTCAAGCTAAAACGCCTAAAATAAAGAAGCACAATCACACACAGGACAAACCATATCAGAAAAAAACTAATAAAACTATTTAACTAATTGTTTTTAATGTTTTCTAAGAGATCCGAGGCTTGAGCCCCTGAAATTTCGTAAATATTTCCTTCTGAAACATTTTGAATCAAAGAGTTTTCTTCTTCATTTAGCTCTATAAG
>JAAZFS010000100.1 GCA_012511615.1 Elusimicrobiota bacterium
ATTTTAATTCTTCTTACTTTTTATATCATTCACTATTATCTTTTAGAAAATGGTGTTCAGCGCTGGTATCTTCTAGCCGATGAAATAGATTTTCGGTTAAAGATGAAAGAGGAAGAGAAATGAGGGTTTTTAGTGGTTAGTAGATAACCGCGCCGCAGTAAAATTTACCAGCGGCGCGGATATATTTACTTCTAACTAATTATAGGGCAAAATTAATTAGAGGAAGCATCTTAAAGGGGCCGGCATCGTTTAAGTTTAGCAATCCTAATTGCAGACCGTTTAATTTTTTGGTCATGTTGACAAAGCCCAGCTGAACACCGTTTACTGAGTTTGAAGTATTAAAGACACCTATCTGAATGCCCTTCATGTTTCCTTCAACAATATTTGCAGCACAGTATCCTACTCCCAGGAAATTTCCTTTGGTTTTACTTATAAATCCCAAGTCAAATCCGGTCATATTCTGATTTGCTGTGTATATAAAGTTCCAGCGGAAACCTTCAACAGATTTATCTTCATTAATAAGCTGAATAGGGTTAAATAAAGACACTTGGATAAGATTCTGACCGGCCTTTGCGGTCCCAGTTCCAATAACTGTCATTGCAACAACGAGTGATACAAGTAGTTTTTTCATTTTCTCTCCTTTTTTGTTTTTAGTCACCTTGCAAACATCTTCCTTAATGGTTTGCTTATAATGTTGTTCCAGCAATCCCTAAATCTAAGCTAGGGAGAGCTTTCTTAAAATAAATTGTATGAGAAGCCTAGGGTGAAGACCAATCTTGTCTCCAGGGTATCATCTAAACTTTTTCCTGGGATACTGTTATTAACCATGCGATATTCAATTTGAGATGTTAAGTAATTGCCCAGCCTACAAAAAAGACTGTTATCCCAGCGCGTAGCAGTGCTGGCTTCGAAAGCTGTAATCATTTTAAGCTCAGAAACCAATTTTACGCGATCGCTAAACTTTAAATCATAATTAATTATTGATTCGGCACCTTTATCAGTTTCGGCATCCATGCCAGAGGCCAGTGTTTGACGAAGGGCTGCACCCAATCGTACTTTAAGATTTTGATTTGCATTTTCTATGAGCTGCCATCCTATACCAGCCGATTCACTTAAGAGTGAGGGGTCAAAAAATTCTGTAAACTGAGAATCAACAGTAAAGGCCAGATAGGGGTATATGCAGTTGGACATTTTAAATGAACATATAGAGTCAAAATATATTAAATCTGCATTCTTTTGTTCGGTTGAATTTTCAAGAGAGGATTTACCGTATTCAAGCTTGAGGGCATTCAACCAGTGAAATTTATTGAAATCTTTTTGTGCAAAAGCATCAGCCTTGGCATACCAGCTTCTTGCATCAACTTCTCCACCTGTCCAGTTATCGCTGACAGCCGTTTCCGAATAATTGCCACCAAAGATCCCGCTTAGTGTCCAGTTTTATGCTTTCAATATTCCTGTTGAAATAATTGAAACACAAGCCAAGGTAAGTAGTTTCTTTCTCATAATATTCTCCTAGTTTTGTTTGAATTTTTTCTGTACTTGTACAGAGTGATAAGAGTAATCATATAAATTTAAGGGTAGTCTGTCAAAAAATTATAGATATAGATAAAGGGGGAGCCTATATCTCTTAATTTAGTTTAATTTATTATATAGTTTAGGGATAAAAAAAACGGGCAGAGGGGTTAGGGCCGCTCTGCCCGTTTGAATTTAGAGTCTTCTAACTACTTAGAAGGGAAGCTCTACACACAGCATGGGGGAAACATTCCTAAACAGCTGGATATCTTCGTTGGTCCCATCAGTAAGGCCAATGCTAAGAAGGTTTACTTCCACTCCCAGGCTTATGTCTTCAGCGACTTCTTTGAAGAGGCGGTATGATATCGAAAGATCCATTTCCATATCGGAATCTTTGACAAAGGGTTTCATCAAATTAAGATCTAGCGCAAAACCTTTAAATCCTACACCGATTAAGGCATTGTAGTTGAAGTCAGCGAGGTCTGTATCATCAGGAATTGTCATTCCGAGACCGGC
>JAAZFS010000101.1 GCA_012511615.1 Elusimicrobiota bacterium
ACTTCTTGCCGAGGTTAGCCATATGATTACGATCTCAAAAAAATTCAGAGGGCTTATGCTGAGAAAAAATTCAACAGATAATAAAGGATATCTTTTTTTAGGAAGTTCAGTTATTCATACTTTTTTCATGCTTTTTTCAATTGATGTAGTTTATCTGAAAAGAATAAATTCTTTTGAAGCCCGAGTAGTAAAGATAGTACGCTCGCTGAGGCCTTGGAGAGTATCCGGCGCCCTCGGGGCGGACGGTCTTATTGAGTTTAAATCTCCGGCCTCTGTATTAGATAAAATAGATATAAATGATGTTCTACAATTTGAATAGGAGAAGTTCTTAAAAAATTTAATGATCTTTGATTTTCTTTCTCCTCAAGAGATAGTTTTGGTTATAATTACGCTTTACTGCATTTACACGGATTTGAGATGGCGCAAGATTTTTAACTATGTCACCTTTCCAGGAATTATTCTTGGGCTAGGGTTAAATTTAATAATGCACGGAGCTTCTGGTCTGGCAATTGCTTTTTTGGGAATGCTTACTGGCGGTGCAATTATATTTTTAATGTACCTTGCTGGCGGTGTCGGTGCAGGGGATGTTAAGTATCTTGCAGCCTCTGGGGCTTTAATGGGACCTTCATTTATTTTTCGCGCTACCTTGTACGGAATAATAGGAGGTGGAATATTCGTGGTTTTGTACATGCTTTTTTCAGGAAGACTTAAGCGCCTTATAGTGGATACAGCGGATATTTTTCGACGGACCATTATGATGAAAAAACTGGATGTGACATCGTTTGAAACTGATCGCTTGTACATCCCGTACGGTGTATTTCTAGGCATTGGGGTGTTGGTACATCTTGTGGAAATTAAAGGAATAATAAATATTTAAGTGTCAGCAAAGAAAAAGAAAAAAAAGTACTCTATAAGTGCTTCAATAAAACTGGGGATTGCTCTTTTTTTTGTGTTTGGGGTAGGCCTTTATGTTCAGAACCTAAGCCAAATCAACATGATTGAGGGCATTCTTGAAGGGCAAATGCTTGAGATAGGCCAAGGTATCATCCAGGCTTATCAGTCAAGAATTGAGAATGCCAGAGATGCAGGTCGCGATCTTGAACTTAATGAATATATGAAAAATATACTCGATTTTCCTCGCACCCTGTATTCCATGGTGCTTGATATGCAGGGTACGGTAATTGCCCACAATGATATTACGGAGTGGGGAAAAGTCTATCGTGATTCTGAAACAACTGAAGTCTTAAGAAATAGAAGTAATAAGGTCTATCGTCGTATTTCTGGCCGCCGTCCCTTTTTTGAGCTGGTGCAGCCCTTGACTGGGACTCAGGGGCAGCTTATTGGAATACACCGCCTTGCAATTTCTTCTGATACAATTGTTCAGCGAGTAAGGCATTTGCGCAGTCAGGTTTTCAAAAATGTTCTTCTTTGGGCATTTATCTTCGCCTTGATTTCTGGGATTTTAGCGAAACTGATAGTTTTATACGGTGGACCTCCTATAAAATATATATTAAATACTATTATGGCTGAGCGTTGGACTGCGAAAGAGAAGAGACAGACCAAGGTGCTTTATAAAAAAGATGAATGGGGCGACTTGGCCCGACATTGTGATTATGTTGCCCGTCGGATTAACGATGAGAAGCAGCTTTATAAATCAAAAATGGAAAAAGCTCAGGCAGATTTACAAAGTTTTATTGAAAACATAGGAAAAGGATTTAAATCTGGAGCAATACTTGCTGATGGGGAAAACAAAGTAATATTTATTAATGATACAGCAAAAAACATATTAGGGCTTGATCCTACTATCCAGGTGAAGGGCAGTCATATTACATCCGCCTTGAAGCAACCCCAACTGATAGAACTCTTTCAAAAAAGCGTAAGAAATTCTAATCAGATGATTATAGATAATATCGTTTCTCCCCCCATACAGGTTTCGGCCGTGGGGATTTATTCAAGCGATCATTCGCTTCTGGGAGTCCTTATGCTCCTTGAGCGGAGGACGGAGTTGAGAACCGGAGAAACGGTATGAGCGATTGATTTTATTCTG
>JAAZFS010000012.1 GCA_012511615.1 Elusimicrobiota bacterium
CAGTTTTACTTGTCCTTCTTCCGACCAGATTTGTATTTGGGTGGGCCAAGCCAGTTCCTATAAATCCCTACAATTTTTACGATATAAAAAAAGGAATGCTCCAGGTTAGTCTTGCAGGCGTAGTATCAAATTTTATCTTGGCTTTTATTTTTTCCCTTTTGATAAGGATTTTTCAGATGGCCGGAATAGTAAACTATCATGTTCTTGCACCGCTTGCGGCTGGGGCCTCAATCAATATTATTTTGGGACTTTTCAATCTTGTGCCCATACCCCCCTTGGATGGATCTAAGGTTGTAAGTACTCTTTTGCCCTATGAAGCCGCTCAGAAATATGAATCTTTTTCTCGTTACGGATTTCTGATTATTTTTCTTTTTCTCGGATTTATATGGCAGATTATAGGAGGAATAGGGAACTTTTTGTACAGGATTTTAATGATAGGACTTCCGATATGAATTCAATAAAAAAAGAAATTATACTCAGTGGCATGCGTCCAACTGGGAAACTCCACCTGGGAAACTATTTCGGAGCACTCAGAAACTGGGTTTCTCTGCAGGATGAATATGAATGTTTTTTTGAGGTGGCCGATTGGCATGCCCTGATGAGCGATTACGCTGAGCCTGGAAAGGTTAGAGAAAACTCATTTGACATGGTTTGTGTATGGCTGGCCTGCGGCATAGACCCAAAAAAATCAGTTATTTTTAGGCAGTCCGATGTCCCAGAACATCTTGAACTATATTTCATACTCTCCACCCTGACGCCTATTGCTTGGTTGGAGCGTTGTCCGACCTATAAAGAAGCCTTGGCAAATATAGAGGGAAATAAAATTAGGAATTTTTCTTTTTTGGGTTATCCAGCCCTACAGGCAGCAGATATCGCTCTTTACAGGGCCGATAAAGTTCCCGTTGGAGTTGATCAGCTCCCTCATCTTGAGTTTACCAGAGAGGTAGTGAGGCGTTTTAATTCTTATTATGATACAGAGGTGATGGTGGAACCAGATGCACTCCTGACAGATGTTTTAAAACTCCCAGGTACAGACTCGAGAAAAATGTCAAAGAGTTATAATAATACCATTCATATAACTGAAGACAAAGAGACTCTTGAAAAAAAGGTGCTTTCTATGGTCACTGACCCTGCAAGAATCCGAGTTAGTGACAAGGGTCATCCAGAAGTATGCTCAGTATTTGCCTATCATAATATTTTCAGTTCTGAGGCAACTGCAAGGATTTCAGATGAATGTAAAGCAGCACAAAGGGGTTGCGTGGACTGCAAGAGAGAACTAATTGAAAATATGGAATCTTCCCTGGGGGAATTCAGGGATAAATATTTATATTACACAGAAAACCCAGATAAAGTTAATAATATACTTGATGATGGAAACAGGAGGGCTTCTGAGAGGGCAAAAAAGAATATGCGCCTTTTTAGAGACAAGATGAAATACTATGGTTAAGGCACCTTCAAGTATCCAGCCAGACTGGAAAGTCAATATTGATACATTCGAGGGACCACTGGATTTACTCCTCCATCTTATTAGAAACAAAAACCTTGATGTCTACAATATCCCAATAGCCCAGGTAACCTCTGAGTATCTCCAATATCTAAAGATTATAGAATACTTAAATCTTGACAATGTTGGAGAATTCCTGGTCATGGCTGCCGTTCTTATGAGAATAAAATCAAAAATGCTCCTTCCTGTAATAGAGCCCCAGGAAGAGGGCGAGGAAAGCGCCGAGGAGATGAAACAAAATCTCATAGAACGACTAGTGGAATACAAAAAAATTAAAGATGCAGCCGAACATCTTTTTGAAAGAGAGTCGGCCTACGAAAATGTTTTTCCTCTTCACCAGTATCCAACTGGGGAGTTTGGCGAAGAAGTTGAAGCTACATTATTTGATTTGATAGATGCCTTCAGGGAAATGATTGAGAATGCAAGAGAAGACGTCAAAGATATTATGACGGAGGAGATTTCTGTTGAGGAGAAGACCCAGTCTATTCTTGCCTACCTTGAAGCTTCCAAGGAAAAAAGGGTGAATATCTTTGAATTTTTGGATAATAAAAATTCGCGTTTGGAGCTCGTGGTTACTATTCTCTCTCTTCTCGAATTGGCTAGAATGAGAGAACTCAGCATTCTGCAGGCAGTTCATTTTGGAAGTATCTTCGTTGAGAAAGTGGCCTGAGCGCTATGGATGCCAAAAGACTCCAAAAAATTATAGAGTGCCTTCTCTTTGTCTCTTCAAATCCTCTCAGTTTGGATAAACTATCGCAAATCCTTGAAGAAGTTTCTAGGGATGAAATAGTAAAAGCTATAGAAAATTTGAAAACAGACTATAATACATCTGGTCGGCCAGTATTTATACAGAATGTTGCAGGAGGCTGGCGGATGGCAAGCAGGCCCGAATATGGGGAATGGGTGAGAAGGTTATTTGTCCGTGAGATTACAATTAAACTTTCAAAGGCAGCTATGGAAAGCTTGGCGATTGTGGCCTATAAGCAACCGGTGACAACACAGGATGTGGAGAATATCAGAGGTGTCTCTGCAGGAGCAGTTTTAAGGGGGCTTTTAGAGAAAAAGCTAATCAAGATTGCTGGCAGGAAAGAGAGTCTTGGAAGGCCAATACTTTATAGAACAAGTGATAAGTTTTTAGAGTATTTTGGATTAGACTCCATCTCCGATCTTCCTCCTCTGGAGGAGTTCGGTATTAAGGATGAGTTACAGGAACTGATAGATGAAAGAAGTAAGAAAAAAAATAGACAATCTAGACAGGAAGATCAGCAAGCTTCTTGACGAAAGAGCGTTACTTGTCAGAAAGATAGGGGATTTAAAGAAAAACGAAAATACTGAAGTATTCGTCCCTTCTCGTGAGAGAGAAGTAATTAATAATATTCTATCTGTATCATCAGCTGAGGGTTATCCTCCAGAATCAAAAATAAGCATCTTTAGCGAAATTTTTGCCGCTTCCAGAGC
>JAAZFS010000102.1 GCA_012511615.1 Elusimicrobiota bacterium
AATCAAATCCCTATTCTTCGCTTTCATAATTGTAACTGTAAGTTCATACATGGGAATTAACACTTCGGGGGGTGCTGAAGGTGTGGGTAAGAGCACTACCCAGGCAGTGGTTATATCAATGATTCTGATTCTCGTTTCTGATTTTTTTATGACCATGCTTTTAAATGCGCTAGGGATAATATGATAAGTATAAAAAATCTTCACAAATACATAGGCGGGCGATGGGTTTTAAAGGGATTAGACCTCGATATAGAGGATGGTGAGATTTTTACTATTTTGGGGGGATCTGGAGAGGGGAAAAGTGTTTTTCTTAAGCATATACTAGGCTTGTTGAAACCTGACAAGGGGAGTATAAGAATATTTGGAAAAGAAATTGTGGGTATTCCCTCTCGAGAACTCCATAAAGTCCAGGCACAAATAGGCATGATGTTTCAGGGGGGTGCCCTCTTTGACAGTATGACCGTGGGTGAAAATATTGCCTTTGGGATGAAACGCCTGACGAATTATGATAAAATAACCATTGAAAAAAAAGTTGAAGACTATCTTGCTATGGTAGGACTTGCTGGAACCAGCGGTCTTCTTCCTGAGAAGCTCTCAATAGGAATGCGCAGGAGGGTAGCCTTAGCCCGTACAATAGCGACCCAGCCCAAATGCATTCTCTATGATGAGCCTACGACCGGCTTGGATCCGATAACAAGAGATGTAATATGTAATCTTTTTCTTGATTTACAGCGAGAACTGAAGGCAACCTCGATAATAGTGACTCATGACTTAAAAACGGCCTACAAAATCTCAAGCAGGATAGGACTTTTGCACAAAGGAAAGATTAGGGGAATAAGTAAAACAGAGGATTTTATAAATAGCACGGATCCTTTCGTGCAACAGTTTATTAACGGCAGTAGCGAGGGTCCGATAAGGGTTAAGGACGGAGGAGAGGAAAAAAAATGAATGCCCGAGCCAAATTGGGGCTGATGTTTATGGCAGCTGGTCTTGCAGCAGCAATTGTGATAATTAATCTGGGTGATGTACCGCTTTTTAAAAAGGGGTACAGATTCAATGTGCTTTTTGAGGATGTATCCGATCTTCCAAATCGGGCCATAGTTAAGGTTTCAGGGGTTGAAGTCGGCCGGGTTTCTGGGGTGGAACTTCAGGACGGGCTTGCAAGCGTATCTGTATGGGTGGATAGTACTTATCCTATTTATAAAAATACCAGGGCACAGATCCTAAGGATGGGGCTGATAGGAAATACATACTTAAGTTTTTCACAGGGTAGCTCTGATTATCCCAGAATTCAGGATGGGGATACTATACATGGCGATAGCCCTATCATATATGAGGAACTTGTCCAGGATGTTCCTGACCGGGCCGCCGATGCGGTCACTTCTGTGATTGAAATTCTTGAAAATCTAAGCCTCCCGGAAAATCTGGGAGAGAATCTGGGGGAAAGTCTGGCTGGTCTTCGCCGGGTATTGGCAGGTCTTGATAAAGCGATTGGCCCAGAAGGAGAGCATATCGCAAGTTTAGTAGATAATCTCAATAATCTTATTGAAGGTTTGGGACCAGATATAAATAAGGTGGCCGAAAGTATAGTTACAGCAACTGAGGCTATCGAAGAATTTGAAGAAATTATCTTGATGGTCAAAGAGGGAAGGGGTACTGCTGGGATGCTTATAACTTCGGAAGAGGTTGAATCACAGGTGAGGGGAGCAATAGAAAATATATTTCTTGCCTCTGACGGACTCAATCGCGCGGTAGATCGTTTCGGAGGTTTCAAAACTTCTGCTGGGGCAGATATGTATTATGATGCCGAGGACGAAAAATTTAGGGGATCTTCTTTCATTAGAATGAGAAATCCAAGCGATAATAAGTATCTCACAGTGGGCTTGGAGAATATCAGAGAGGAAGGAGAAATAGTTTTTCCCGAAGGAAAGAGTAATACAATTACCCTTTTGGCTGGAAAAGAATTTGGAAAATTTAATATTTTCGGTGGTGCTATTCGCTCGTCTGCTGGAGCCGGAGCAGGATGGAAATTTAATAGATATTTTGAATTGGAGACTTCGGTCTTTGATTTCAGTCGACCCCAGCCTTGGATGAATCTTAATGCTCGGCTGAGTCTGACTGATTTTCTAAAACTGGGCTTTGCTTATGAAAACATACTTGATGAATCACGCTTTAGGGGCGGACTAGAAATAGAGATAAAGTAATGTCCTTTGAATGTGTAGAGTGCGGATATGCGACTATGAAATGGTTGGGGAAATGCCCAGCCTGCTCGGAGTGGAATACATTTATAGAAGTAAAAGAAGAGGAGGAGGAACCTGTTTCTAAAGGAGTTAATGTGCTCAATCTTGCAGCCTCCCCCCTGTCTGAAGTTTCTGCTTCCGAAACTGAGCGCATCTCAACTGGCTTTCCCGGCTTTGACCGTTTACTTGGAGGGGGGGTAGTACCGGGTGCTATAATACTTCTCGGTGGAGCTCCAGGAGTAGGGAAGAGTACTCTTTTTCTTCAGCTTGCTGGAGCCCTTTCTAATCTTGGAAAAAAAGTCCTCTATGTGAGTGGGGAAGAAAATTCCTCCCAGATTAAAATTCACGCCAATCGTTTGGGGGTGAAGGGAGATAATATCAGCGTTCTTGCCTCCGGAAATATTTCCAGCATAAGGAAAGAGGCCGTGGAGTTTGAACCCGAAATAATTTTTATAGACTCTATACAGGCGGTAGCCGATCCTGCCGGTGGTGGTGCTCCCGGTACTGTAAAACAGGTGAAAATGAGTGGTCAGGCCATAACGACCCTTGCTAAAAATAGCGGGGCTCCTGTTTTTTTATCGGGACAGATAACCAAGCAAGGTGATATAGCTGGTCCAAAACTTCTGGAACATATGGTTGATGCGGTCCTCTATATGGAGGCTCTTGAAGGAAAAGAGAGAGTTGTGTCAGCAGAGAAGAATCGGTTTGGTTCATGCGGTGATTTTTTGCTCATGTCTCTTGAAGAGTCAGGGCTTAAAGAGCTGGAAACACCAGAGAGAAGTCTTGAAGAGAGAACGGAATCTATCCCGGGGCGAGCATTCTGCGCTTTTCGTGGGGGTAGAAGGCTTACTTCCACAGAGATACAGGTACTTATCTCCTCTGGCCGTTTTGAATATCCTTTAAGGAGAACCAGTGGCTATTCTAGAGAAAGATTACTCATGCTCTCTGCAATATCGGAAAAATATCTTTCGCTAAAACTTGGTTCATCCGATATATATATGAATGTGAGCGGTGTCCGGATAATGAATGAACGATCTGGAGATCTTGCCG
>JAAZFS010000103.1 GCA_012511615.1 Elusimicrobiota bacterium
AGACTAACCCCATCTAAAAAGAGGACTCCGTCTTGCCGGTAAATATCACCTCTTATGTAATCTTCGCGCAACCGCATTCTCCGTTTTAATAAAATCCTTTAAATCTGTCTCCACTTGCGGTATTTCCTTCTGCAAATCCTCTAATGGATAGTCCGAAAAGTTTTCATACCCCTTGCTGATCCCTTCCGAAACCAGTCGACCAACTTCACGGTGGGCATCCCTGAAATCCATACCTTTGATGACTAGGTATTCTGCAAAATCAGCAGCATCGGTAAAGCCAACCCTCGCAGCCTGCCCCATTTTCTCTGGATTAAAACTGATGTTTTCCAGAATGTCCGGGATAAGGTCCAGAAGGGTCTCGGCTTTGAAGGCAGAATCAAAAACAATCCTGTCATCCTGCATGTCCCTGTTATACATTAAAGGGAGTCCCTTCATAACAGTAAGAAGACCTACCAGGGCACCATTGAGCCGACCCGAAGAAGATCGCATGAGTTCTATACAATCTGGATTTTTCTTCTGGGGCATAATAGAGGAAGTCTCTGCAATAGACTCGTCTAATTCTATAAAAGAAAATTCTTTTGTAGATAAAATCACAAATTCTTCGGCCATCCTAGAAATATGGCTACCTAAAATTGCGCAAGCCGATGAAAATTCCAGCATGTGGTCTCTAGAAGATACCGCATCCATGGGATTATCCAAGAGACCCTCAAATCCCAATTCCTTAGCAATAAAATTCCTATCAAGCTTTATGTTTGTTGAAGCTCCAGCTCCTGAGCCCAGCGGTAAAAGATTGAGTCGTTTTTTTAATTGAGAAAAACGTTCGGAATCCCGCTTAAACCAATTGATATATACCCCAAGATAGGTAGCTAAATCCACTGGTTGGGCCCGCTGTAGGTGTGTATAGGAGGGCATTATCACTTTCTTCCCATCGGAGGATTTGATTTTTTGCTCCAGTGCATCCACAGCCTGAGATAGAAGTTCAATAATTCTTTCAGCCGAGTCCCTTAAAAACAGCCTCATATCACAGGCCACCTGATCATTTCTGGACCGGCCGGCATGAAGCTTTCTACCAGGTTCACCCAAGAATGACTCCACCGCCATATGGATATCATCAAAACCTTTTACGAATTTTGAAGGGTCCTCTTTAAGAGCAAGGAGAGCCTTATCTAAGGCGGAATTTATTTCCTTTAAGTCTTTTTCTTCTATATAGCCAGCCTTTTCAAGGGCGGCTGCATGGACCCGGCTCTGCAATATATCATAAGAGGCCAGGATGATGTCTTTTTCTGCGGAAGAGGTAAATTCCGCAATTTTCTCGCGGAGGTCTTTCCCTAGTCGGCCTCCTCTAAGAATCATCTTTCACCGACCCCCATACCTTGTAGGGCAGGCCCCAGAGGTTTATGAAACCCTCTGCATCTTTATGCGAGAAGGTATCCTTGTCGGTATAGGTGGCTAGTTCCTCAACATACATTGAATAAGGACTTCTGGTGCCAGTAACTACGGCATTACCCTTGTAGAGTTTTACCCTCACCTCTCCAGTCAGGCGGTTGGCTGTAGTATCAGCAAAATTTTGGATAGACTCTCTTAAGGGGGAGAACCATTTTCCTTCATAAACCAAGCGAGCATATTCCATAGCAAGTTTTCTTTTATTTAGAATAAACTCTTTCTCAAGCACCAGGGCCTCAAGTGCTCTTATGGCATTGAAAAGTACTCTGGCAGCCGGAAACTCGTAAACTTCACGAGATTTAATTCCTACGACCCGATTTTCCACCATGTCCACTCTTCCGACGCCGTGCTTTCCAGCAATTGTGTTTAATTTCTTAACAAGGTCCACCGGAGAAAGTTTTTCACCATTAACTTTTACTGGGACACCCTTTTCAAATTCTACTATCACTTCTTCAGCGGTATCTGGGGCTTCTTCTATTGGATTTACAATGATGTAGGTATCTCTTGGGGGAGCCGTCCATGGATCTTCCAGGGCTCCACACTCTACACTGATACCCCATATGTTTCTATCTATGGAGTATTTACCACCACCCTTATCCTTGATGGTTAGGCCTTTCTTCTTCAAATACTCAAGTTCATCTGCCCGGCTGGTAAATTCCCACTCTCTTACGGGAGCAAGATTTTTAAGCTTGGGGTTTAAAGTCATGGCTGCTACTTCAAACCGGACCTGATCATTGCCTTTTCCGGTACATCCATGAGCCACTGCATCGGCTCCAGTCTCTTCGGCTACTTTCACCTGCCATTTAACAATAAGCGGGCGGGCCAGAGCTGTCGCCAAGAGATATGTGTCTTCATATACAGCACCTACTCGAAGGGCTGGGAAGGCATAATCTTCTATAAATTCTTCAGTTAAATCTTTGAAATGAAAATCATCAGCACCTGCTTGTTTTGCACGGTTCTTGAGCTCTTCCACATCTTCCGACTCACCCAAGAGAGCGCAATAGGCCACTACATCCGCCTTATAATTTTCTTTTAACCACGGTATCAAACAGGTCGTATCAAGACCGCCCGAATAAGCCAAAACTATTTTCTTCATCAATTATTCTCCTTAAAATATAGGGCCATAGTATCTAAGAGCCCATCAATATCTTTCTCACTTATCATAAAGGGAGGAAGAAATCTTATCACCTTATCCCTCGTACAATTAACTATATATCCCTGCTCCATCAAATATTCCACCAGCGGGGCTCCTGGAGTATCAAGCTCCACCCCCACAATCAGCCCCCGACCACGGACCTCTTTTATAATAGGAAAAGCAGATGCAAGAGACTCAAGGGCTTCCTTTAGATAGTCTCCCTTTGCTTTTACATCCTCCAAGAGTTCCGGAGTAAGCTCCTTTAAAGTGGCAAGAGAGGCAGCGCAGGCTACAGGGTTTCCTCCGAAAGTTGAACCATGATCGCCGGCTTTCAGGGCCTCGGAAACCTTATCTGAAAGTATGCAGGCCCCCAGTGGAAGACCGCCACCCAAGGCTTTCCCCAAAGTTATAATATCGGGCTCTATACCATAATGCTGGTAGGCACAAAATTGTCCAGTCCTTCCAACCCCAGTCTGAATTTCATCAATTATTAGAAGAATATTGTTTTCTAAAGCTATATCAGCAAGACCTTTAATAAATTCATCTGAACCGACTATCACTCCGCCTTCCCCCTGGATAACCTCCACAAGTATGGCAGCGGTCCTCCGACTTAGCTTTTCTCTAAGGGAGGCTAAAAAATTGTAGTCAGCATGAATAAAACCTTCTGGAGCAGGACCGAATCCCTCCCGCATGTCCATATGTCCAGTGGCAGCTAAAGTTGCCAGAGTCCGACCGTGAAAAGAGTTTCTAAAAGAAATAATTTCGTATTTGGCCCCATCAAAATATTTGCGGGCAGCCTTTATGGCGGCTTCATTTGCCTCGGCGCCAGAATTAGAGAAAAACACTTTGCCGGGAAGGGTCCGCTCTATAATTTCTGAGGCAAGTTCTTCTTGGTTTGTTTCCGGAAAAAGATTGGAGATATGCATATATTTATCTACTGACTGCTTTATCGCTTCAACAACTAGAGGGGGCCGATGGCCCAGACTGGTCACTGCAATCCCAGAGAAAAAATCAAGATATTCTTTACCGGATTTGTCCCAAATATGCTTGCCTTCAGCCCGGTCTATTTCAAGCTTAAGTTTATTATAGACCTTAAGTAATGAACTCATTTTATACAGGTTCCTAGATTCCCCTCAAGATCTAAAATATTCACCTTCTCCACCCCACCGGAAATAGCAAGTTCAGAAGCCTGAAGTTTGGGAATCATCCCATCTGTCACAACTCCATCTTTTATGAGTTTAGGTATATCATTCAAAGGAAGATCTTTAATAAATTCACCATCTTTTATAACCCCCCCAGAGTCTGTTACAAAATTAAACTCATGGGCTTTTAATGAAGCTGCAAGGGCGGCTGCAAAAAAATCTGCATTTATGTTCAATGCTCCACCATCCGGTCCTTCACTAACGGGACTTACTACCGGAATTATTTCTCCGTCCAGAAGACTTATGAGAAGTGAGGGATCCATTTCTGAAACTTTTCCAACTCGGCCCAGTTTTGGATCAATGATTTTAGCTATAGCAAGCGAGGCGTCGCGTCCGCTGATACCGGCGGCTTTGAGGGATTCTTCTCTTAAAATATTAACCAGTTTTTTATTCATCAGGCCACTCAGAACCATCTCTACAACTTTCATTGTATCTTGATCTGTAACCCGCTGACCATCTATAAACTCAGCCTTTACTCCAAGGCGACCCAGCCAGTAATTAATATCACTTCCTCCTCCGTGAACAAGAATAGATTCACCGGGGATAAGCCAGGGTTTAAGAGCTTTAATCATTTTGCCTGCCGACTGGTCGGAATTAAGTACCGAACCGCCTATTTTAGTAATTCTATATTTTTTCTTCATATCCTCTTATTATAATCTTTTTCCCTTAAAAATAAAGTCTGATTCTAATATAACCTTAAGTTTTTTCTTTGAAGTTTTCGGAGAAAAACCTCTAATCAAAATCAGACAGTTTTTTAGCCCGTCAGATCTGTTTTCAAAATTGAAGAGAAGGCGTTTTGCGGTATCTGAACCGAGCCAATCGTCTTCATTTTTTTCTTACCTCTCTTTTGTTTTTCCAAAAGCTTGCGCTTCCGGGTAACATCTCCGCCATAGAGTTTTGCCGTAACATCTTTTCTGTAAGGATCAACTGTAGAGCGGGATATTATTTTCCCCCCAATAGCACCCTGAATGGCAATTCTGAATTGGTGACGGGGAATTTCTTCCTTGAGACTATTACAAATTTTCACTCCCCACTCCCGAGCCTTGTCTCTAAAGACTATCATAGAAAGGGCATCCACTCCCTCTCCGTTAACCAAAATATCCAGTTTAACCAGATCGCTTTTTCTATAGTCATCAATTTCATAATCAAAGGAACCATAGCCTTGAGTTATACTTTTCAGGGTGTCATAAAAATCGTAGATTACTTCTGCAAGAGGCATCTCTATTCTCAGCTCCACTCTGGCAGGGTCTGGATAATATGTCTGCATATTTACTCCACGACGACTTAAGCAAAGTGTCATTACAGCTCCTGTATATTTTTCAGGAAAAAGTAGGCTTGCTTTTATGTAGGGCTCTTCGGCATAGGCTATCTCTGATGGGTCAGGATAATACTGGGGATTATCCACGATTATTTTTTCACCAGAATTTAGGGTAAACCTGTAGAGAACACTAGGTACCGTCATTATTATCCCCTGATCGTATTCTCTCTCCAAGCGCTGTTGAAATATTTCCAAATGAAGTAGACCCAAGAACCCGCATCTAAAACCCTGACCAAGTGCAGCTGAGGAGTCTGGTTGATATACTACGGAAGCATCATTTAGCTCATATTTTTCCATAGCTTCTCTTAGGTCCTGATACTCATCCGTAGAAATAGGATAGATTGAAGAAAACACCACGGGCTTTGACTCCCTAAATCCCTCCAGAGGTGCAGAGGCTGGATTGGTATCCGAAGTAAGTGTATCTCCAATTCGGGTATCACCCAATTTTTTTATACCTGCTGAAATATATCCTACCTCTCCCGCCTCTAGGCTTTTGGTAGGAGTTTTTTCTAGACGGAAAATTCCAACTTCATCAATTTTGTGAACGCTATCATTGGACATAAACTTCACGCTATCTCCGGCTTTTATCTTTCCATCAAAAACTCTTAAGGCCGGAATTGCTCCCCGGTAAGGGTCGTAATAAGCATCAAATATGAGAGCCCTTAAAGGAGCTGATGGATCCCCCTTAGGCGGTGGAATTCTTTCAATAACAGCTTCAAATATTTCCTCTATACCCTCTCCAGTTTTAGCCGAACACAGGAGGGCCCCTTCAGGATCAAGACCAAGTTCATTATCTATTTGCTTCTTAACATGTTCTATATCGGCTGAAGGAAGATCTATCTTATTAATGACTGGAATTATTTCCAGTTCGTGCTCCATAGCAAGATAAAGGTTAACTATTGTTTGGGCTTCAACTCCCTGGGAGGCATCCACTAAAAGCAGGACTCCCTCACATGAGGCCAGGGCCCTTGATACCTCATAGGAAAAATCCACATGGCCGGGAGTATCTATCAGGTTAATTGTATAATTTTCGCCGTCTTCTCCGGTATAGGGAAGGGCCAGGGTCTGACTTTTGATAGTTATCCCTCTCTCCCTTTCTATATCCATATCATCCAGAATCTGTTCTCTAAAATCCCGCTCGCTTATCAGGCCTCTGGCCTGTATAAGTCGGTCAGCAAGAGTGGACTTGCCATGATCTATATGGGCAATTATTGAGAAATTTCTTATGTTTTTCATTTGTTTAAAAAAAGGCGATTAAATTAATCCAGTTTTCCTTAGTCAGTTTAGGCGGGATTAATTGAGCTTTTCAAAATGCCGGAAGTAGCCGCCTTCCACCGGAGGCTCAGTATATACTATAATATCTTGATAGAAATTACCAGATTTATCAGGTAAATCCGGTGTTATAAGTAGCTTATTTTCACCCTCAATAACCAATTCCATACGAGAGCGAATAAGATCACCATCGGATATGATTTTTACTATAAAAGATTTATAAATAGTTTCCAGGGGGGCCTGGACCGCCCGAAATTTGTCCTTGCCAAATTTTTCTTTAAAAAGCTCCCAGCCGTACTCATTATCAATATTGGAAAGATAGGTTAAGGACTTTACCTTAAACCTTGAACAAAAACTTTCTAACTCGCGGAGATTTCGTGAAGGTGGAAGAAGAAAATATATTTCCTTTACTCTTCTTACTCCCTTTGAATATAGAAATTTTTCTAAGATCTCATAACCTGCACCTCCACCATCGGTAAAAAGGACGGTTTCACCTTTTGAAGATAGAAAAACACTCCTGAGATTTGCGACCTCAAAATCTGCAACAAAATCTTTTTTTGGCAGGTAGCCCAGTAAAACAAAAACAAGCCCTAGTAAGATGAGAAAGAGTTTTTTCTTGTTTTTAATCCCGATAGAAATCAAAACAATATAGAAACCCACTACTGTCATAGGATGGGGACGGGGACAGTAAAACCCAGCGAAAGGAAGATGAGATACCAGTCGACTAATTAGGGCAATCAGCCACATGGCCAGTTCCGCCGCACTCCCATAAAGTGATGCCATCCAAGGAAGAAGTGGCGCACTAATAAGCATTAAAAGCCCGGCCGAAGCACCAAAAGAAGCCAAAGGAACAACAAAGAGATTAGTAAGTGGCGAAAGAAGAGGAATAAAATAAAAATTCCAGGCAACTATTGGAAATATTCCCATAGAGGCAGCAAGAGACACCCCTATACCTGCCCCCAAGTAAGGAGAAAAAACTGGACTAAGATAGGCTATGCCAAATACCGCAAGAAAAGAGAGTAAAAAACCCGGGCTATATATCAAACCTGGCGAAAAACCTAGCATTACCAGAGCCGCCATAAAAAGAGTATTAAATAGATTCCCCCTACCTCCACAAAGTTCACCTACCGCAAGAGCTGTTAGCATGAGGGCAGCCCGAACAGCAGGAGGCCGGCTCCCACTAACAAGCACATAGAAATACATAAAACAGAGAGAAAAAATTACGGCCATTTTTTTCGGAGTCCTTAGAGATGAAAGTAGAAAAAAAACTGCAAAAAACACAAGACCAGAATGTAGACCACTCACAGCAAGTATATGCATGATTCCGGCCTTGCGAAAATTTTCTATGCTTTCATCTGTAAGAGCCGATTCATCACCTAAAAGCATCCCCTCCAAGAAAGGTGCTCCTTCTCCAGAGAGATAAGTCCGGGCAAGTTTTCTAAAATATTTTCTCATGCGGGGTATAAAACTTAAACCCTCGGAAATTATAGAAACTTCCTCTGGCTCGGCATAGGTAAAAACCCCTTCCAGTTTAAGTTTTTCTTTCATATTGTAGCTTCCGGGATAATAGGCGCCTGATGGTTCTGAAAATTTGCCTGACAGTTTAAGATAGGAATATGGAGGAGGATTTTCTAGAGGAAAATTCAAAGCGACACAACCCTTAGCAGGTAAGGTTTCTCCGTCAAGTTCTATAGCTGAAACTTTCAAGATAGGGTTTTTTTGAGAAAGAGATATTTTCCCATAAACCTTTCCTTCTAAAGGAAGGTATTTAGAAAGATCATTAGCTTGAGGATTAAATACAGATGAAGCTCTAAATATAAAGAAGAAAAAAACTAGAGGGAATATAAATATTTTTCTCTTTGTAATAAAACCTACAAGAAGCATGATAAATCCGAGCAAGAGCCATAGGCTACTGGGAGAAATCTGAAAAACCCGGCAAGAAACTATAGCCCCCAAGGCGCTAAGAAGCCAGGGAAGAAGTGGTACTGGTCCCCCCCTAATTTTCACGGTCCCTCTATC
>JAAZFS010000104.1 GCA_012511615.1 Elusimicrobiota bacterium
CAGATTTTTTTATCGGCCAAGCTATATCTTAAAGTCGCTTTTTAAAACTCGGAGCCTAGTTATGTTATTCAAGAAGGTGCGAATAGCTCTCGGTATGGGAAGTTTTTCTTTAAGGAGAAAGTAATTAAGCGAGCTACAATGGAAGTTTTGGAATTTATCGAAACCTGTTTTTGCATCGCTATCTCAAAATATTTGAGGGGTTAAATTACGTCTGAAAATCACTTGTCCAAAATAAATAGGATTCTCGTACTCAATCTCCCGGCATCACCGCCTGTGATGAGAAGGTATAACTGTACCTATCGCTCAAGCGGATTTCTCTATCCTCCCCATGAACTTCTCAGGGCCGCGACAGTCATAAAAAAGTATTCTTCTAAAGAAGTTTTATTCATTGATGCGGTTGCAGAAAATCTTTCCTTTGAAGAGGTAGAAGACCGTATAGAAGATACTCCTATAGAGGGTTTTATATACCTGGCGGGTCTTGAGAATGTGTCTGAAGAGAGAGAGAAAATTCTTAGGTTGAAAAAACGCTTTCCTGGAATTAAAGCCGCTGCAATTGGTTTTTATCCTTCAAAGTTTAGGGAGGAGTTTACTTATCTTGATGCCGCATTAGATGGTGCTTTTGAGGAAAGGATAAGAGATGCCCTTTCCAAGGATGGTTCTTTCTTTCAAAACTTAAAAAATGGAGAAAATTCTGTTTTTGAGATAGAGCCGGATATTCTTGATTCAGTGGATAGAAGTTTCCTTAAAGAGGATAGATATCGGGACCTTTTCATCAAAGGGAAAACTGCCTGGCTTTTCACTGCCTTTGGTTGTCCATATAATTGTTCTTTTTGCATCAGGACCTACGATTCAAAAAAATGGCTTCCGAGAAATTCGGATAAGGTAATCCAGGAGCTGAAGGAACTTATTGAAAGTGGCTATAAAAATTTCAGGTTTTTAGATGATAATATTACCTTGAACAGACCTTTCCTTAAAAAGCTTAAAGTCTTATATAAAGACTTAGAAATGAAGCCGAATCTTTATGGTTTTTCCCGGGCCGACCTGATAGATAAAGAACTTGCAGATCTTCTTAAAGAACTGAATTTTAAAAGAATATATATAGGAGTGGAGACATTCAGCAGTGTTAAGCAGTCTGAGTATAGAAAACAGCTGGATACATCTTATAAACTAAAAACTGCCTTTAATGAGTTGTCCAGAGTTGGAATAGAAACAGCGGTCTGGATAATATATGACCCTGATACTGATCGTCTTTCCTCTCTTCCGCGGGCTGCCTGGAGGCTGAGCCGCTTGGGAGTATCTATGGTTTTGATGAATATACTTATACCTTATCGCGGGACGGAGCTTTATGAAAATAGATATGGAGATAAAGAATTCTCAGAGTTTGCAATCCGACTTGCTGGGCCCTTAAAGTGCGGTCTGGCCAGTATTTTATTTTATGCTTCTTATGCTCTTCATTTCCTTAATTGGAAGAGTCTTATTTCTTATCTGGTGCGTTTTCCAGGAAGTTTCTTACGCTCTGCCTTATATAATTATGCGAACTCTGCTGGAGTATTTTATATTCCTGGTCGCCGTCAGGTAAAGAAATAATTGATGAGTTTTTTCGATATGGCGTTTTATGTTAGTGCTTTCGATGGCCAGGGTGCCGATGGAATGAATCGTGTTTAAAGCATTATTGGCAGGAGGACTAGCAGGACTTGTGGCAGGTTTTGTGGTAGGTCCTGGAGTAATGCTTCTTATATATGAGTCTCTCCGAAAAGGTCGCGGCGCCGGTGTGCTTTTTGCCACAGGCATATTTGCTGGAAATTTTCTACTCTTAATTTTAATTCATCTGGGCGCTGCTCATATATTTTCTTCTTCAGCTTACCGATCTCTTTCTGGCTGGGGCGGGGCAGCTGTATTTGCTCTTATAGGTTTGATATCTATACTGGGAAGTTTTAAAGAAAACCAGCAAGTATTACCTAAAGAACCTACGAATTCTTTAAAGGAAAGTTTTCTAAAAGGCTTTTCACTGTGTTTTATAACCCCCTTTTCCCTTGTCTTTCTAGCAGGTATTTATTCGACCGCCTTATATGCTGGATATACTGACCGTCCGCTTTTAGTTTTTTTATTCACCCTGCTTATCATGCTTTTAGCTGGTGATATAATAAAGGCCCTTCTGGCAGACAAACTCAGTAAATTTCTAAGTGATTCTACTATGAAAAGCTTGGAGGGTTTTGCTGGCTATCTGTTTTTGGGAATTTCTGCATACATTATCTGGAGTCTTCTTTCTGGCCGAATATGAAGAGTTTCCCCCATAAAAACCTAAATTCAAACCTCTTAAAAGAACTGGTGACTTACAAGATGCCCTATGGGAAATACCGGGGATATAAAATTTTTGCCCTACCAGAGAGCTATCTTATTTGGTATAAGAATAAAGGTTTTCCTTCCGGACGCCTAGGCGAAATGATGGGGCTTATGTATGAAATAAAGCTCAATGGTCTTGAGCATTTACTTTATCCTTTGATTGAAAAATAATTTTTAAAAGAAAAAAATAATGAATAAGAAAAACTATATTATGATAAAAGACAATTCTGCTCTAAAGGAGCTTGTTGACCACTTGCTCAAAGAAAATATTATTGCGGTTGATACCGAATCAAATGGTCTGCATGCTTATCAAGAGAGAATATGTCTTGTGCAAATTTCTACGAAAACTAAAAATTATATCGTAGATCCTTTTGAAGCGGATGATCTCTCCCCCTTGGGGAAAATCCTTGAGTCTAAAAAAACAGAGAAAGTTTTTCACTCGGGAGAATATGACCTAATTTGTTTGTGGAGAGATTATGGCTTTCGCTTTAATAATCTTTTTGACACTATGATTGCGGCTAAACTTGTTGGCAATAACAAGTTGGGCCTTGGAGGTGTTGTAGAGGAAGAACTTAAAATACATATTCCCAAAAAATTTCAGAAATCAGATTGGGGTCAGCGTCCTCTTCCCGATGAGATGTTGGACTATGCCATGACCGATACACTTTATCTAATAAGGCTTCGGGATATACTAAAGAAAAAACTTGAATTGGCTGGACTTCTACCTCTGGCGGCGGAGGAATTTGATATGCTTTCCACTCCCTTGGAAATAGCTCATCCCACGTCTGAGGATATATTTTGGAAACTCAGTCGTTCTACTTCGCTCAGCCGTAGGGGTAATTCGGTAATTTGGAAACTTATTCTAATGCGTGATGCAGAGGCCCGTCGGCGGGACAGACCCCTCTTTAAAATTTTTTCAGATAAACTGATTCTTAGTATTGCTGAAGAGCTTCCTACTAAAAGAGAGGAACTTGCTTCTCTAAAAGGTATGGGCCGCTACAATATGCAGAACTATTCTGGGCGTATTCTTTCTATTGTTAAATCTAAAATAGATCCAGTTCCAAAGAAAGAAAAATTTAATCCACCCTCAAATCCCGGTTTTCGCTATAGGCTAGATAAGCTTCAGAGGTGGCGGATTAGAGCAGCCAGAAAAGCAAAGCTTTCTTCGGAATTTATTATGCCCAGACAACTCATGTATGATTTTGCGGAATCTCCACCGTTAGATCCAGAAGACTTAAAAAGAAAGATGGAAAGGTTTCCATACAGGTATGAAAAGTATGTTTCCGAATGGGGTTTTCCTCTTATAAAATCCCTAGAGAAAGTTGGAGAAAAGTTGATAAAGGAGTAATAGCATGAATTATAAAGAAATTCCCCTAGATGTTGCATATAGGCTAATAAACCACGGTCCAGTCGTGCTAGTGTCGAGTAGACTTCGAAATGGAGTCTATGACATAGCGCCTGTGGCTTGGAATTGTATAATATCAAAAGATCCTACCAGCCTGGTTGTCGCTATTAGTAAGGCTAATGCAACTCACGATGCAATAATTTTTAGAGAAGAGTTTGCCATATCTATACCCTGCGCAGCTCAAGAGAAGATTGTAAAGGATACCGGTGCGGTATCGGGTGCCGATACTGAGAAATTTTCGAATTTTGATATAAAATTTATCCCTGGTAAGAAGACCGATCTTAAAATACCAACTGGCTGTACCGGATACATAGAATGCCGACTCGAGGCCGTATATGATATGGGAGGGCACAGCCTCTTATATGGAGAGGCGATTTATGCTGCCGCCGACCCCGAGGGATTTTCCGAGAGAGTTCTGCCCGAAAATGAGAAGGGGAAAACCCTCCATCATCTGGGGAGTAATGTATTTGCCGTGCCCTCTTTGAGTCAGCCAGAATCCTGACATATTACGAAAAAAAGTCTTTAGAAAATTTCTATAATTTCTAATCTTTAATGGGGATTTCCGTATATTAGCTAAGATTAGCTTATTTCCCAGAATATTTACCTTAATAGTCTGAAAAAAAAGTGTGATAATTATGAGAAAAATTAAATATGGTTGAACTTTTGCTAAAAGAGACCTCTCTTCATGTTCCTCTATCTCTAAAAGAATTTAATTCGCTTCCGGGCGGATGGGGAGAGGACATGGGAATGCTAGCGCCCTGGGAAAAATCCTGCCCTGATTTTTTGAAGAGTCTAGTAAATGAAGATTCTTTTCGGACAATTGTCGTGGGAAAAACACCTAGTCTTATGGATCTCATTCGGGCTGAAGAGATAAGGGGGGAGATTTCTGACTGGGATTCTCTTATTGCCTTTAGCCAAGAAGCTGGTCGTGGTCGCCTCGGTAGAAGTTGGGCCTCTCTTCCTGGAAACATAACTGGTGCGATTCGTCTGCCTCTTCCCCCTAAGGGGTATGAGACTCTGCTTCCTCTTCTGCTAAGTGATATAATCGCATTTTTTTTAATGGGTCTGGGGCTTTCGATTAGAGTGAAGTGGCCCAATGATTTGATTCTCAATTCAGGAAAGGTCGGAGGCATTTTGATAGAAGAGAAAGCTGGGATTTTTATTGCAGGTATAGGGATAAATCTTTTCGCCGCGCCCGAGCTGGTCCAAAAGGAATTTACTTCGGAAGCTTTTCCGCCACTTGCTCTTTTGGGATATCTGAAAAACCCTATCGGACCTCTTACCTTTTGGAGAAAACTTGTTAAGGAAATACAAATTAAGTATAATTACGCGATAAATAATCTTAGTCCGCACGAATTTGTAGAGGATTTTTCTGCCCGAATGCTCCTTCTATCCGAGAAGGTTATGTTAACCGAAACTTGGGAAGGAGAAATCAGCGGGGTCTTAACTGGACTTACGGAGGAGGGTGCCCTCAGAGTATTAACAGAGGGCGGTGAGCGGATTTTCTTAAATGGAAGCCTCCGGCCTGCTTAAACTATAAATATCAACTAACAGGATAAATATATTATGAAGAGAAAAAAATTTGAGGAATTTCTAAAAGAAATAAAAGGTAAAAAAGTACTTGTCGCCAATAGGGGTATTCCTGCCCGTCGACTGATGCGGTCAATGAGAGACGAGTTGGGTGCAATCCCAGTTTTGGCGGTTACTGATATTGATAAAACTGCGCCTTTTATTACTGGAGCCCGCGACATTCTTCTTTTAGGAAAAAACCCCAACGCCTATCTTGATTTAGATAGATTAATAAAGCTCGCCAAGGCCAATGATATTGATGCAATACATCCCGGATGGGGCTTTGCAGCAGAGGATGCTACTTTTCCTGAAAAATGTCGTGATGCAGGTATGATTTTTATCGGACCTCCGTCTGGACCTATGCAGCTTCTTGGTAATAAGGTTAGTGCCCGTCAACTGGCGAAAAAAATAGGGGTACCTATTGTTCCAGGAACCGAAGGAGCCGTTGACTTTGAAGAAGCCCGCGCTGCCGCAAAAGAGCTTGGCTTTCCTGTCATGCTCAAATCAGAAGGTGGTGGTGGTGGGCGTGGTATCTATGAGATATATAGCCAGGAAGAATTAGAGGGAGCTTTTGAAAAGGCCTCTATGCTTGCTCAGGCATCTTTCGGAAATCCTAAAATATTTGTTGAAAAATTATTGACTGATGTTAGGCATATTGAGATACAGGTCATAGCCGACCAGTACGGTAATGCTTTCGCCTTTGATGAGAGGGATTGTACGGTCCAGAGAAACCATCAAAAACTCTTGGAGATGACACCTTCACCCTGGCCAGGGATGACGGAAAAACTCCGGGAAAAACTCAAAGAATACTCTGTAAAACTCATTAAAGAGGCCAACTATTATTCGCTTGCGACTGTGGAGTTTATGGTCGATAAAGAAGGCCAGCCCTACATGATTGAGGTAAATACCAGACTTCAGGTTGAGCACGGTATAACCGAGACCAGATATGGTATTGACCTTGTGGAAGAACAGACGGCAATTGCCTTTGGTTCTGAACTTCGGTTTAACAAAAAAAATACCAAGCCTTTCTATAAGGCCTTTCAGGTAAGGATTAACTGTGAGGATCCTCAGAATAATTTTACTCCCAACTCGGGCCGTATAACTCGTTACATTTCTCCGGCAGGACCGGGGGTTAGATTGGATTCCTGTGTAACTGGAGGATATGACTTTCCCTCTGTTTACGATTCGGCCGCAGCCCTTCTAATTACTTACGGAAAAACTTGGGACAAGGTGTTTGGAATAATGAATCGTGCTCTAAATGAGTACCTGGTTAGCGGCGTTAAAACCACCATTAATTTTCTCAAGAAGATTATCAATCATCCTGTATTTCGTTCAGGGAAATATTCTACAGATTTTATCGCAAAGACCCCAGAACTAATGTATTACCAAGACAAGGAGAGCGAGGCTCTCCGTCTGGCTCGTTTGGTAGCTGACATAAGTGCCAGAGGTTATAACAGGTTTGTTGAACTGGGAGAATACAGAGGCACTGAGGATAAGAGAGTCGGTCGTTTTGAGCCAGTTATGCCTGATTTTCCCAGAGAGGATAAGTTTCGTTCTCCTTACCCGCGGCGAGATAGAAAACTACTTTTAGAATATATTAGAGATTCTGGCTATATACATTTCACAGATACAACTACAAGAGATGTGACCCAGTCTAACAGTGGCAACCGTTTCCGCGTTGGTGAGGATCGACTGATAGGACCTTATATGGATAGGTGTGGATTCTTTTCTATAGAAAACGGAGGAGGTGCGCATTTTCATGTGGCCATGTTGGCCAATATGACCTATCCTTTCCGGGAGGCCCGTGAATGGAATAATTTTGCACCCGATACACCCAAGCAGATTCTTGTCCGTTCTACAAACCTTTTGGGTTATAGACCCCAACCGAAGAATCTGATGGATATAACCGGAAAGATGATTTGTGAAAACTATGATATCGTCCGTTGTTTTGATTTTTTAAACCATGTTGAAAACATGAGGCCAACGGCAGAAATGGTATTAAACTCTGAGACTAATATCTTTGAGCCAGCTATTTCTCTCTCTTGGGCTCCGGGTTTCGATACCGCTCATTATCTACAGGTTGCGGAAGAAATACTGGAGATGGTGGCCGATATCAGAAAAATTCTACCAGAGGAAGCCCAGTTTGATATCATACTCGGCCTCAAGGACATGGCTGGAGTTTGTCCTCCGCGCTTTATCGGTGAACTTGTAGGTGAACTTAGAAAAAGATACCCCGGACTTATTTTAAGCTATCACAGGCATTACACAGATGGCCTTTTTATTCCTACAGTAGGAGCTGCCGCTGCAGCCGGAGCCCACATAGTGGATACCGGTATTGGGGCAAGCGTCCGCTGGTATGGTCAGGGTGATGTCCTTGCCACTGCCGCCTATATGGAGGGCGAGTTAGGCTTAAAGACCAACTTGAACAAAGACATGATTCGCACTACGAATTTTCTCTTAAAACAAATCATGCCTTATTTTGACCGCTATACAGCTCCATGGTTTAAGGGTATTGATCACGATGTAGTTAATCACGGCATGCCGGGAGGAGCGACTTCTTCTTCACAAGAAGCCGCACTCAAGCAGGGCTACATCCATCTTCTTCCTTATATATTAAGGTATCTTGCCCTGACTCGTCAGATTATAAAATATCACGACGTTACTCCAGGTTCCCAGATAACCTGGAATACGGCTTTTCTTGCGGTCACCTCCGCTTATAAGAAGGGGGGGACGGGCCGGGTGGAGTTTATGCTGGATACATTTGAGAAAGCAATAAACCTACCAGAGAATGAGATGACTGAGGAGCTCCGGAGGGAGCGACTCATGATTTATTGTGATTCAAATGACGCTTTTCGGGATCTTCTCTTGGGGAAATTTGGTCGACTGCCTCTTGGATTTCCACCTGACTGGGTCTATGAGAGTGCCTTTGGCAATAAATATAAATCCGTTCTTGAAAAAAGGACCGATGAGTCTCCTTTGAAAACACTTAAGCCTGTTGATCTTGATGAGGAGCGTCGCCAGCTTGAAAATCTCTTAAAGAGGCCTGCTTCGGAAGAAGAGTTTGTCCTGTATCTAAACCATCCGGGTGATGCCTTAAAGACTATTCGGTTTCAGGAAGAGTATGGCGATCCCAATAACCTTCCTTTAGATGTCTGGTTTGAAGGGCTTCAAGCAGGTGAAGAGATGAGGTTCAATGATAGTTATGGCAAGCCGCATCTTTTCTATCTAGTTGCAATTTCCTCTCCAGATGATAGGGGCTACAGTATAGTACGCTACAATCTGGATGGAGAATCATTCTCCAGTCAGGTAAAAGTTGCAAATGGTACAGCTCTCGAGGTGGAAGAAGTGCCTATGGCCGAGAAGGGCAATCATTACCATGTCGCTTCTCCTTGCACAGGAGACCTCTGGGAAGTTTATGTACGTCCAGGATCTTTTGTTAAGAAGGGTGATGAAATATTTAATGTCACCATAATGAAGCAGGAGAAGGGCGTTTTTGCTCCAGTTGATGGGATAGTTAAAAGAGTCCTCAAGTTTGCCAACTACAAGAAAGACAAAAAGATGGTGCCGGTTAAAGAGGGGGAACTTATAATTGAGTTGGCCCCAGTTCCCCTTGAGTGTGCAAACTGCAAGTTTCATATTCCTGATGAGATTTACAGCTTCTGTCCCGCCTGCGGCAAGTCCCTCTAATATTTATAGAGCGAATACCTTAAATTTATCGTATTGTGACAAAAGTCACATTAGGGACTAGAGAAAAAATCTGTCCTTAGAGTGTGGCAGAAAGTTGGGCTTTCAATGTTTCTAATAGAAAATCTTTTTTACCAAGATATACTTGAGATTGATTCTGCTCTCTTTAATCAAGGTCAGCTGACCTATATTTGGGGTGAGAGCGGTAGCGGAAAAACTACTCTTCTAAAGCATTTTAACCGCATGCTTTCTCCAGATGCCGGTACAGTTTATTATAGGGGTGAAGATATATCTAAGCTGGATCCAATCCATCTTCGCCGTCAGGTATCTATGCTTCCCCAAAAACCCCTGATTTTTCAGGGGGATATTCCATATAATCTGGCAGTCGGCGCCATTTTTTCTGGCAAGCCTTATCCAGACAAGGAAAAAATATCAAAGGCTTTGGATATAGTGGAGCTGAAAGTATCTTTAGAATCTTCTCCAAGCGTTCTTTCTGGTGGCGAACTCCAACGCCTGTCTCTTGCCAGGCTAATAATTGCAGACCCTGAAGTTTTTCTCCTAGATGAACCCTCATCCTCGCTGGACAAGGGAAATGAACGCGCAGTAATGAAAAGCCTAACCGCCTATCTAAAAGATCAGAAAAAAACTGCAATAATAATCTCTCATTCAGAAGATATAGCAGCAGAGTTTTCCGATAGGATAGTCAGATTGATTGATGGGAAAATAATAGAATGACTGGTAAAATAATAGAGCTCTCATTTCTTCGGCTTTTTATTGCTTATGTTTTTCTCTTTGCTCTCATATCCCTTCTTTCCTTTCGTCGGATAAAGCGCGAGAGAGAACTTCTTTATGCAATGCTAAGAATGACTCTTCAGCTGGTCTTTGCAGCCTATGTGCTTGTATTTATTTTCAAGAATGCCAGTCCTTTTTACACTGTTTTTGCTGTGGTTTTCATGGAAGTATTTGCAATAAGAAATATTTATAAAAGGGTCCGTTTTCCTCTGAATCCTCCTTTAAGAAAGACCATAGCACTCTCAATGGGATTGGGCAGTTCTATAAGTTTAATATTTTTTATTTTCTTTGTTATTGGAGTGACCCCCTGGTATGAACCTAGATACATTATTCCCATATCTGGAATGATAATAGGAAACTCTATGACAGGAATATCTCTTGGCGTATTTAAGCTCCTTGAAGGTTTGACGACGGAAAAAGAAAGTGTTGAGGCAGCTCTTATGCTGGGCGCTACACCTGAAACTGCTTCACGCTCGGTTGTCCATTCGGCTTTTGATGCGGCACTTCTTCCAATGATAAATAACATGATGGGGATGGGAATAGTTTTTCTTCCGGGCTTGATGAGTGGTCAGATTCTTGCCGGAGCATCCCCTCTTGTATCCATCCGTTATCAGCTTGTCATTATGCTCGCCATAACTGGGAGCGTCATACTTACAGTCCTTATTTTTATAAGACTTGCCCTTAAAAATTTATTCAATCAGGCCGCCCAACCCCTCTTTTAGATAAATAGGATTAAAAATGTTATACTATTTATTTATACAAAGTAATTATTCTTCAAGACGGAGATTTTAGATAAATGGATGAATTAAAAATTGCAGGAAAAGTTTTCAAAAGTCGGTTTTTTATAGGGACGGGAAAGTTTGCTTCACCCTCTCTAATGGTTGAAGCTGTCTAGAAAAGTGGGGCG
>JAAZFS010000105.1 GCA_012511615.1 Elusimicrobiota bacterium
CTGTATATATTACTCCAAGATTATTAAGGGCTTCCGAACTTCTTGGATTAATCTGAAGCGCTTTCTCATAAGCTTCAGCTGCAGACTCTAGTTAACCTCTAGCCAGATATAGATATCCTTTATAAATGTAAGCCTCATCGCTAAAAGCATCATATTTTAAGGCCATGTCATAATAGTTTAGCGCACTCCTATCATCACCATTAGCAAAGTACATATTTCCAAGCCTTATAAGGGGAAATACTGGCATTCTATCGAGTTCTACTGCCTTTTGGTAGCATTTTTCTGCACTAGGTAAATCATTGAGATATCTTTCATAAAGAATTCCTAGATTCGCATGCGCTGCTGGAGATTCAGAATCCGTAGCAAGTGCTGAAAAAAGACTCTGAGCCGCCATAAGCGAGTTACCTCTATTAAGATAAAGACTTCCGAGATTATTATGGGCACGGGAATGACCGGGATACTTGCAAATTACATCCTTCCAAACCATCTCAGGTTCCCTGAAATATTCATTTCGACCCATGGTCGAAAGGCCGAGAAAAATAAAATAAGTCAAAAAAAGAAATCTTAGAATTGGTTTTACTGAGAAATTCTTATAGAAGTCTCCCGATACAAAACGCTGAAGCGCCCAACCTGCAGCAATAAAAAAACCGGCACTAGAAAAATAGAGACGCTTTTCTTCAAGAGGTGCAGTAGTGGGGAAAACTGAAGAAGTCGGTAGAATAAAAAGAATAAAAAAACCTAAGGAAAACAGTAAAATTTTCCTATCTTGAACTGAAAGATTTCTCAAGAAAATAATAAAACAAATTATCATTCCTGCTATATATATGAGAGGGATAAAAAACAGAGGGTCACCAAGACCATTCAGGGGCAAAAGACTGTGTTCAAATGATATCCCAGCAGGAAAAATTATGAGCCACAAGTAGTTAAGGTAAACAAGAGGTTGAATCAAAATATAGTCGATTCTGTTCCATAGCATTCCTGTACCTTCAATGTCTCCAATCGCTCCAAAGGAAATATATCTAATGAGAAGCCATAAGCCCAGAACACAGAAATAGGGAAAACTTTTCTTAAGACTTCTTTTTAGGTTTGTAGTTGAATTAGCTAGAAGTAGGTAGAGAAGTATAAGTGCAGGAAAAGAAGCAGCGGACTGCTTGGAAAAGAGGGCCAAAATAAAGGATAAGAGAGAAAACAAATAGAAAACCAATCCTTTGTTTTTCTGATTATCACTTTTCAGAAATAAAAAAAATGATAGAAAAAGAAAAAGAGCAGATAATTGGCCGGATCGAGCAAAGACATAGGAGACAGTGTTAGTCATAGCCGGATGGAGAGCATATAAAAGTCCGGCTGTTAGCCCACCTGCATAAGCAGACTCAGCGCAGAAGGCCTTAAAAAGCATCAAAAAAATGCTATAGAAAAGGATTGAATTCAGAATATGAATAAGAATATCAGTTCTATGATAACCTTTGGGATTTAAAGCGCTAAAGTGATAGTTCAGCGTATAAGTAAGATATGTAATTGGGCGCGAAGGATCATTCCTAGATGCAGCACCGTACTCTGAGTAAGGATAGAGA
>JAAZFS010000106.1 GCA_012511615.1 Elusimicrobiota bacterium
CTTCTAGGAGCCTCTTGCGAGCATCTTTTCGTGCGCTAAGAATTATGCGTTTAGCTTTTGTTTCCCTCTTCATGTATATATATATATATTATAAGTTATTACTTGGCGCAAAAAATAATCCCGGACAGCTCTCTCTTTTTGATAGATGCCGCCCGACATTTTAATTTTCCCGGATTTTCAGCGATTCCGGCCGCCTGAGACTACCGACCCTAAAAAGACAGATAAATGGCGGGGTGGACGAGACTCGAACTCGCGACCTCTGGCTTGACAGGCCAGCGTTCTAACCAAACTGAACTACCACCCCATTTAAAGGGTTTTTGTGCTTAATTAGCTTGATTATACAAAAAAAAATATTTTTTGTAAAACTCCTAATTCTTATACTTATTTAATCAGAAAAAAACAAGCCTAAACCCTTGTGGCACATAAATTATAATTAAAAGTTTCCCTGCAAGTTTAGAAACCAATTTCTGCCAGGTGCAGGATAATAACCACCCCGACTTATAAAGCTGTATTTTTTATCAAAAACATTCCTAATTCCAAAGCTTAATTTGAAGCATGAAGATAGGTCAGCCTTTAGCCCTGCATCTACAAGTGTGCGGGCAGGAATCTTGTCTTTCTGATTGGCATAATCCCCTCCCTCATAAGTCTCTCCAGAATAAGATCCGCTCAATCTAAGATTCAGCCGATTAAACAAGGCATAATTCAGGGATGCCGAATACTCATTCACTGCCGTTAGGGGTACAAAATTACCCTTATTTTCTCCACTATCAAAGACAGTTTTCCCCAAGCAAGCACCAGCCCGTAGGGTGATTTTTTCATTAGGCATTAGAGTCAAACTTCCCTCAATGCCGTCTCTAAGCGTATTATCCATATTTACATTTTTATATAGACTATCATCCCAGGCAACCATATCGCTTATCAACCTTCGGTATAGAGAAATATCTAAGAGAGCAAGATTTCTCAAGGCTAAATTTACCCCAGCCTCAGCTGAATAACCTCCCTCTGGATTAAGATTGGCAAAAAAACTATCTCCAAAGCCCTGATAGGAAGCCTGCTCGTCGGAAGCAGGATATCTGTAATGTGTGGCCGCTGAAGAGTATAGTCTAACCCCAGAAACAGGCAGATAGACAAGACCAACGCTCATAGCCTGACCAGCATGGCTTTTTTCTCCATCAGCAGCACCTGAATCTTGCTTAATATTTATCTCCGCTGACTCATATCGGTAGCCAGCCGTAAGAAGCAGGTTTTTCGTAAGCCCGGCTTCCCCATAAGCATAGGCACCGTAGACTGGCATTCTTATTTTTAGGGACCCAGTAGGTGTATCTCTTTGAGACGAACTAAATCTGTCAGCAACGAGACTCTCCATACTCACCTCTCCCCCTAGGCTTAGTTCATTAAGAAAAGAGGAACCTAATGGAATTATGCTTATTGTTGGACTAAAGTTTCCTCTTTTTAGGTGACGGTCAGCAAAAGACGGATATGATGCCATATCCATCTCTTCCATACGATCTGAATAGCCCCCACTTATCAACAAAGTAACTAGCCTAGATAGGGGGATATCCAGCTCTGTCGAGCAACGAAAAACCTTCTCTCCGGCCTCATCTGCCTTATTCTCTCTTCTAACCGAATTCGGATAGTCGCTCCAATCCGTATAAAGTGCCTGCCTCCTGTCTTCTTTTACTTCCTCAGCAGAAAGAGAGCCGGGCATTTCGTAAAATGAATCTCCATATGAAAGACTCAGCGCAGCCTGGCTAAAGCCTGGGATAGATTTCGACATAAGTCTCAAGCTGGCACCCTTAGACTCCGAGGCACTCCTCTTGCGATAACCATCTTCCTTAAGATAGTTTCCGGTGATTTCAAAAGCCAAGTTTTCCATATTCCGATTGTAAGCCAAACGGCCCCCATACAAGCCATAACTTCCTGAAAAAGCCTCATAATTAAAAGGAGACTCACCCGTCTTTTGTTTTTTGGTAATAATATTAATTACTCCACCGGCAGAATTATTTCCGTGAATAACGGCCGAGGCACCCCGAATAACTTCAATTTTCTCTACAGAACTAAGCGGGATTTCCAGCCAATTTATGCCTCCCATATCTGTCCTATTCATTCTCTGTCCATCCACAAGAACCAGGGTTCTCAAATGGGCACTCTCTCCAAGCCCTCTGGAATCTACCGTACCGCGACCGCTGGAGCCTGTAATATTGGTTTGACTGATCCCCAAAAGCTCTGATAGGGCTTGATCCACTGTAACAGCACCGCTTGTTTTTATGTCCTCCTCATTCAAAAGACTAACAGCACCAGGCCAGCGAAAAGCACTGATACCCCTCTTAACAGGAGTCACCAAAACCTCTCCCATATCACCCATATAGGTTCTTTCTTGGGCCTGCAAAAATGATGTAGTAAGAAGTCCCATAACTATCGATAGAATTAGTGTTTTTTTCGTGTTTTTCATGTTTTTTCTCCTGGTGAATACTTACGGCCAAACAATAGTCTGGGCTCACGCTTAGACGCATTACCATTACCAGTTAGCGGGAGGAATCCCACCTCCACTTCCCCTGCCTGGCCGAATCAATTTCCTTGGTTTTTCTCCTTTATTTTCCTGTACTTACATATAGTCCTGTTTTTCCATTCTCCACTGTAAAGGCTACACCGTAAACCTCTTTAAGAAGCTCCGGATTAAGAATTTCCTTGGGAGCTCCCTGAGCGTATATGCGACCTTTTTTCATAAGAATAAGATTTTCACAATAGTTACTAGCAGCGGTTAAATCATGCATCACAGCCAGCAAAGTCTTTCCTCTTTCTACAAGGCGGACAAGCAGATCATATACCCTAGAGGCCTGGGCTGGATCCAGGTGTGAAGCAGGCTCATCCAAGAGCATAAACGGAGTGTCCTGAGAGATTGCCCTGGCAAGAAGAACCAACTGCCTCTGACCGCTAGAGAGCTCTGTAATACTTCTATTGGCAAGCTCAAGACAGCCCGCATCGTTCATGGCCTCCTCTGCTATTTCCTGATCTTTTTTACTGTAAGGCGCAAAACGGCCGATATGCGGATTTCTTCCCATCATAACTATCTCTCTTACAGAAAAAGGGAAACCGCTATGAAACTCCGCAGGTATATGCGAAATTAGCCTTCCTCGATCAAGCGCAGATAAATCTTCGGAACTTTTCCCAAAGATTTTGAGACTGCCCGTTTCAAGTGGGATGACGCCACCCAAGGCTCTGATTAGGGTAGTTTTGCCACTAGCATTTGGCCCAGCCAACACGTAGAATGTTTTTCTTTTCAATTGAAGATTGATATTTTCAAGTTTGAAATTTGTATAACCAGCGCTGATGGATTTTGCCTGAATCATTTGCCTTTCACCAATAGATAGAGGAAAAACGGAGCACCAGCAAATGCGGTTATAACTCCTACCGGAAGTTCCACCGGAGCTGCGACTAATCTTGCGGCGCTATCGCACAAGACAAGCATACCCGCCCCCAGTATGGCAGACAGGGGAATAAGTTTTCTATGGCCAGCACCAGAAATTATTCGAACAATATGAGGCACTATCAGTCCAGCAAAACCTATGATACCTGCAGCAGATACGGCACCGGCAACAGCTACTGCAACAGTAAATAAAAGTAGCCTGCCTGTCCGAGAAGGATCTACACCAAGAAAAGCCGCCTCTTCATCTCCCAAGGAAATTAAATCGAGTTCTCTGGAATAATAGAGAGATACTCCGCCAACTAAAGCCAAGCCTAGACTGACAGATATAATCCCAATCAGAGTGGGATTCTGTAGGCTTCCGGTAAGAAAGAAAAGAATGCTATATGCACTCTCGCGACTAAAGACCATTATTAATAGAACAATAGAAGATAGTAATGAGGTAAGAGTCACTCCTGCCAAAATCAGCGTATGGGGTGATTTTCTTCTAGAAAAAGAGGCAATCATATAAACGACTCCGGTGGCGGCTATACCTCCTGCAAAGGCAAAAAAAGGGCGTAAAACAATCGCCCCCATAAAGGAAGCCAAAACCGCTCCAAGTGCCGCTCCCGCCGAGGTGCCAGTGATATAGGGCTCAGCCTTTGGGTTTTTCATTATAGCCTGAAGGACGGCCCCTGATACGGCCAGGCAAGCCCCAACAAGAAGTCCAAGGAGAACCCTGGGTGCACGAAGGTTCCAGAAAATATATGGATCATTTGCTGCAACCCCCAAAAAAAGAGAGATAAAGGCTGCACCTGCAGCAAATATGGTAAAATACAGAAATAGTCTGACAGTTTTTTTACTCATCAGCATATTGACTAATTATTGCAGCAAGTTCACCTACTGCCTCATAAACCCTAGGCCCCGGCCGAATGTAAACATCTGGATTCTCAACACTTACAATCTTAACCCCGGCTCCTTTTGGTCCAAGACTGTGCCTTAGCCTTTCTTCTCGTCCGCGCTGCGGCTCTAATAGAAGAATTATGTCGGGAGAGCTTTTTATAAGATATTCATAGCCAGTAACAAAATAATCTTTACCCAAATCAGCTGCATTAATTCCACCGGAGAGCTCAATTATCCCATCTATATAACTCTTTTTTCCGGCGGCCATCATGGGATCTACTGAAATTTCAGCATAAATCCGCGGTGAATTTTGAGAAGAGAGGACTGACAACTCTTCAAGTTTTTTCTCCAAACTGATAAGAGCTAATGAGGCCTGACTAGTTCGGCCGGTCGCCTCTCCTATTAAGGTGAAAGATTCCAAAAGTTCTTCTATTGTATGAGGAGAGATGCTGATAATATTAAAGCCCAGTCTCTTTAACTTTTCAGTTTGGAGAGCCTGAGGAGCTCCAGCGGAAAAAACAATTTCTGGATTTAAGGAAGAAATAAGTTCTACTGAAGGAGCATCAAAACTTCCTATGATTGGCTTATTCAAGGCCTCGGGAGGCCAATTGCAAAAATCCGTACGGGCCAAAAGTTTTTCCTCTACTCCGATAGCGTATATTATTTCCGTAACTGCAGGAGATAAGGAAATATATCCGGCCGCCTCTGGCCGTGATGGGCCACATGCTGAAATAGATAAGAAAGAATATAAAAAACCCGCGAAAATACATCCGCGGGAAATAAAAGCCAGTTTTTTAATATCGGTTACCTCCCTCGAAGTTTTCTATCGCCGGCAGGTAGTCGGGCTGGTTACCGTTGCGGGGCAGCGTCCGGATTTACGGAACTTCCCCTGCAGGCGAGCTAAATCTAGATTTACTATATTAGTCTATGAGACCAATGTCAACTTGTCACACCCCTAATTTAATAGGGATATTTTTCACTCCATTATTCGTCTGTTTTTTCTCTCTCTCCCTAGTTTCTCTTTTTTGAGTGCTTCAACAGCGGCATAGTCAACTTCTATACTTCCAATGGGAGCGGTCTCTGTAGGGCCACCGTGAAAATCTGACCCCCCAGTAACAAGAAGATTGAGCTCAGAGGCAGTTTCTAGAAACCTCCGTGACTGCGAGGCCGTATGCGACGGATGATAGACCTCTATTCCAGATAAACCTTTGGATTTCATTCTTTTTAAAAAGGATTTTTGACCGCCACCATAAACCGGATGAGCTATCACGGGTATGCCCCCGGCGCGCTGAATCATACTGATTCCTTCCTCCGGGGTAATCCTGAATTTTTCCACAAAAGCTGGTTTGCCCTTAACTAAAAATTTATCAAAGGCAGCCTGCATATTTTCAACCGCTCCTGAAGAAAGGAGAGCACGGGCAAAATGTGTCCTTCCTATAGCCCCCTCTCCAGCCTGGGAAAAAAGTGCTTCTTCATCAAGTTCAATTCCAAGTTTTTTTAGACGGTTTATAATCTGATGGGCCCGTCTAACTCGGGCTTGCTGAAAGACCTTTAGCTTTCCCTGAAACCAAGAATTTTCCCAATTTATATAAAATCCTAGCATGTGGATTTCTTTTCCCTTATGAACGCAGGAAAGTTCTATGCCAGGAATTATTTCAAGTCCGTATTTTGATCCAACCATAACAGCGCGTTCAATACCGTCGGTTATATCATGGTCTGTGATGGCAATGGCTGATAGGCCGGCCCTAACAGCAGTTTCTACTACCTCTTCGGGAGACAGGACTCCATCCGAATAGGTAGTATGAATATGAAGATCCACAAATTTCAAGAGATCTAAATCCCTCTTCTTTTATGGTCTTCTATCATTCTCCGGATATCACCGCCAATGTTATCTTTTACTTCTGCCATTAATTCAAAAGACTTCATGGCCCGATTTCTTATAATGGCTTCTACGTCATCAATAAGTTTACGCAATACCGGCACAGTTTCCGGTGTAGCCTACTCACCTGCCGCCCAGGCAGCAGAAAGTCTCATCCACTTATCTGAACTATCAGCCATATTTTTGAGGGTCTGCATAGCCAAATCGGGATTATAGGAGTAGATGGCAATCAATGCATTTGCCCGGACACGACTGCTCGGGTCCTTGAGATAAGGCCTTAACATTTTTTCTGCAATATTCGAATCCGTCACCGTGCGCGGTATTATTTCGACTCCGTCGGCGCGAGACCTTATATTCATATCAACATCTGTAATAACATCTCTTCCACCCTCGCCTGTGAGTTCAATTTTCTCAGATGCTTCTTTGGAAAGAGCAGCTGCCTGAACATTGAGCAAATCCAAGAGTCGCTCCGTATTCTCATCAAACTGCTTTTCAAGCATGTCCTTTATAGCTTCAAGGTCTTTTTTCGCCTGTCCTGAAGCAGAAAAAGAGACCCGTTTAACAGCCTCTCTTTGCCCATCTATCATAGTGTTTATACTCCGGGCAACCCGCTCTTCTAAGGCATCAGTATCTTCTTCTGCCTCTCTGATTCTTGCATCAAATTTTTCGTCAAGATCCTCGAGCTGAATATTGCTATCTTCTGCTACCTCCCTTAAGCGACTCAGGGCTATAAAAAGACTTACAAATAAAGCTATAAATATAGCTAGAATTCCTCCTGCTACATAAAGTAGCAAACGAGTATTCCGGTGGGCACGGTCTTCGACCGCCTTCATATCTTCAGAGGACTCTTCGAGTTTTTCCTTCAAGACTTTCAGCTCTGCACTTAGAGAATCCCTCTGAGCTCTAAGGGTGGATATCTGACCTCTTAATGAGGTGTTTGCCGAGCGCTGAGCAGCAGCCTCTCTCTGCAGGTTTTTTATAGCCGGATCCGGAGCCGGTGGAGGAGGAGGCTCAGGAGTGGCCTCTGACTCAATCTTTTCCTCAGCCCTTCTGAGCAAAGACTCTGCTGCAGAAGATTCCTGATCAAGCCGAAGTGCCCGAATACAATACTCCCGGGCTTCCTCAAAACGACCGCGGTTAAAGAGAAGTTCACCCTCCTCAAGATAGGAATTGTGAAGAAGACGACGGGCCCGCTCGTTATCTTCCATCTCAAGAACGCGCTCAAAATCTTTTATAGCAGGAGGATAATCCCCCTTGAGATAGGATGCAACACCCCTATCTAATATCTCTGTAACGGCAGCCTCTGCTCCGGATAACGGAAGAAAAATCAGCAAGGCAGCCACCAAAAAAGTGCATATAGTTTTATTCATCGCTAAGTTTAATAACCTCCTGGAGTCTCTTATAAAGATTTTTTACGTCACTGGAGTCTGGGTTAATTTTCAGGGCCTCCACAAGGTGAGTTTCTGCCCTAATATACTCTCCCTCCTCCAGAAGTTCCCTGGCTTTTATCAGGTGCTCAAGGTAGTTAAGATCTTCAAAATAAGGAGCCAGTATCTTGGCATTTTCCAGACTGATACGAGCTTGCTTGATCCTTCCTGCGTAAAAATCTCTCAAAATTTCTTTTTTCAATATCTGAGCGCGCCCCAGGTTCAGAACCCTCATTCTTTCAACCCAATCATTGATATCAGCTTCCAGTCCTTCAATTCTTTCATCCCGACCATATAAAGAAGAATACTCATCAACAATCGCTCTTGCAGTGGAAATATCCTCATTCTTAAAGCGCCTTACTGCAGATAAATAGAGGTCGTCTTTTTCAACATTAGCCACTCTATTAGAAAGCTCGACTTCCCTGCGCGAAATAGGAACTCCAAATTTCCTCCTGTATTGAAAATAATGTCCCTTAAAGTCCTCATCATAAACATAGGCATACTCAAAATCTATAGGTCCTGAAAAAATACCAGCTCCAGCAGTCCAAGTATCCTCAAATATCCCTCCCCTAAGCGATATAGCTGAACTGGGAAAGAGTTCTATGCCGTATGAATAATGAATATCTTCAACATCAAAATCATCTAACATATCCTCAATCCGACCCTCAAAGGCTAGGGCAAAATACTTATCTTTGTATAGAGTTATTCCGCCCCTAAGCCCCATGGGAAGACTTTTGCCCCCTCTTTCTGGTTGATTAACATTATAGGCGGCGGCCCCTATATTCAACCATCTAGTCAGAGGAAGCATAATTCCGGCGTCAAGAGCCAAGTACTCATCGGATACATCGGCTTCCGTTGTAATTACCGCACGACCGGACGCACCGAGACAGAGTCTATTAAAGAAATTAAGGGATAGGGAAATAGAGTGATTTTGCAGGTAATTACTCATGTCGCTGTAGAGAACCTCTGTGGCCGCTCCAGTTGCAAACCAGGGGAGTAAAGGAAATATAAATTCTGCCCTGCCCCTATTGATATTATGCTTTTCTAACCCATAGAAAACACTGAATCCAGTATAAGGCTGTAAAGCAAGTGAAGAAGGATTAACCGCGGCAGAAATATGAGGTCCTCCCAAAGAAACCCCACATCCTGACAAAGAGAGAGAACCTACAGTGGGAGAATTTACAGGAATTGACATTGCAAGAGACTTGCCAGCAAGAACAAATACAACAAGAAAAATAAAAATAAATGTCCTATTTCTTATCATTTTTCCTCTTTAGCATAATGCTTTGATAGTTCAAGATAGTCCAATGAACGGCGCATTATAAGCTCTTTATCTTCTGGTCGAAGACTTCTGGCTCTTCTAGCGGGAATTCCCACATACAAACCTCCGGATTCAAGCTGGGTCCCCTCAGTAACAAGTGCAGAGGCACCTACAATCGTATCATCGGGAATCACGGCACCATCGAGAATTACACTTCCCATTCCTATTAAGCAACGGTCTCCGATTGTACATCCGTGAAGAATTGCCCCATGGCCTACAGTAACATTTTTGCCAATCCGCACTGGAAGGTGAATATTCGTATGTAAAACAGAGGAATCCTGAATATTGGAGAGCTCTCCGATTTCAATGCCAGAGACATCCCCGCGGAGAACCACCAGTGGCCACACCGAGGCACCCTCTCCAATAAAGACATCTCCAATAACCACCGCAGTATCGTCAACATAGGCCGCACGAGAAATATCAGGTGTCAAGCCATTAAATGTTCTTACTGCCATACTCTGCCTCTGTCATAAGCTAACTTTTCGCCGTTTTTCACCAGCTTCCTTGCTCCACTAAATTCAAAAAGTTTATTTTGAAAAAATCCTAATAAAAAAATCGCCTACTATGGAGGGCATAATCAGCCCGACAAAAACAAATATTACTTAACTGAAAACTAACTGTCTTTCTAACTTAGACCAAGCCTGTCTCTATTTAAGCAGCAAGCATGACCTAAAGTGATGGGAACCGGAGCACCCAATAATTTCGCAAAAATTATGAGTCAGAACGGAATCCATTTTACAAATAAACAGTAAAAATAAATCTTGCAAGGCGACTTTTTTCCCAATAGCCCCCATAATTTGTCTACTATATAAAATTATTCTCTTATTCGCAAATAATAGTTTTTTCTCAATCCAGAGAAAAACCTGAAGGAAAATAACTTTTCTCTGCTTCTATTACTGAAGTTTCTTCCTACTGGGATTAACCGGAACCGCTTCTATCAACTCTTGAGTATATTCCTGAGAAGGTGATTGTATAATTTTGGAAGTAGCCCCCTCCTCCACTACAAGTCCATCCTGCATAACTGCGATTCTATCTGCAATCATACTTACCGCCTCAAGATCGTGCGCAATAAAAATAATAGGTATTCCAGAATTTGAATTTATCTCTTTTAGGAGACCTATAATCTGGGCCTGAACAGATATGTCCAATGAAGAGACAGCCTCATCACAGACTAAAAGTTCTGGACTAAGAGCCAGGGCCCGGGCTATAGCTATCCTCTGCCTTTGTCCCCCTGAAAACTGATGAGGTAGACTTGCTGGATTAATTCCTTCAAGACCCACAGATTTCAAGAGTTCCTCTGAAGCACTCTTTCGCTCTCTTTTTTTCAATCCTGCAGCCGCAAGGGCCTCTCGAATTATGTACCCTATACTCAAACGGGGATTTAGAGATTCAAAAGGATTTTGAAAGACCATCTGGGCCGGATGCGAAGATTTAACGTTCCAACTTATCTCTCCAGAATCAGCTTTTTCCATTCCGCATATAATTTTTGCAAGTGTAGACTTGCCGCTTCCAGATTCTCCCACAAGGGCAAGAATTTCTCCAGTGGAAACCCTGATACTCACCCCCTTAAGAGCCATAATGCTTCCAAGCTTTCTACCCAGAAAATCTTCTCGCTCAAACTTCTTTCTAATGTCAACTGCACTAAGAACCATCATAAATGACACCTGTAAAAATGACCGAAAACTCCCTCTTTTAAAGGAGGAGATAAGCGACACTTTTCAAATACATAACTACAGCGCGGCCTAAATACACAACCTTGAGGAATCTTGTCAGGCGAAGGTATACTTCCAGGAATTGGACGAAGTTCAGAGCCAGGCGACCTGATATCCGGCAGGGCATCAATAAGACCTTTTGTATAGGGGTGAGCGGGATTTTTAAAAAGGCTTGCCGAAGGTCCCATCTCTAAAAGCTCCCCAGCATACAGAATGTATATATTATCTGCCATAAGGGAAAGAAGATTCAGATTGTGGGTAATAAATATAAGACTTAAAGCAAAACGTTCTTTTAGTGAAAGAAGAAGTTGTGCTATTTTCTTCTGTATTGTAACATCCAAACTGCTAGTCGACTCATCCGCTATGAGTATCTCAGGACTGTTAATAAGTGCTGCAACTATTGATACCCGCTGAAGCATCCCTCCAGAGAGCTGATGAGGATAGGCCTCCCTTACATCCTGTGGGAGTTGGACAGCATCCAGAAGACTTGAAATTTTTCTCTCTGCCTCTAAAGATTCCATACCATGCACAAGGCCTGTTTCAAGAAGCTGGCTTTTCAGTTTTATCACAGGATTAAATGAGCCATAGGGATCCTGCATTATCAGGGAAATTTTTTTACCGCGAATCTGTCTCATGTCTTTACTGGAAAGTTTTAAAAGATTTTTTTTATCAAACAGAACCTCCCCACTCTTTACACCCCCTTCAGAAGACGGAATCAGCCCCAGAATAGCTGAAGCCAGTGTTGATTTACCACATCCAGATTCACCAGATATACCTAAAGATTCTCCCTTATGGAGTTTCAAGCTAATACCTCTCAGGGCCGGAAGCTCATCTCCTTTTCTATAATAGGAAACTTTAAGATCCTTAACTTCCAAAAGAGGGCTCATCTATCCCTTCCTGACCCATGTGGATCTAAGCGGGCTCTCAAACCTTCCCCAACCATATTAAAGGCCATTACAGTGATAAATATTGCTAAAGCAGGATAAAGAATAAGCCACCAGGTCTGCTGACCAATATACTCTCTGCCCAAAGCTAAGATATTTCCCCAGGAAGGATTCGGAGGCTGAACTCCCAAACCAAGAAAAGAAAGTACTGACTCCGTCAGAACCGCAGAGCCGACACCTAGCGTGGCAGTTATTATTACTGGCGCAGTCACATTGGGTAGTATGTGAATCATAAGTATTCGAAACCGGGAATATCCAGCCATATCGGCCGCTTGAACAAATGCACGCTCACGTACAGCCAAAACCTCTCCCCTAACATAGCGAGTAAGTGAAGGCCAGCTTGTGAGCCCAATGACAAACATAACATTAAAAATATTTGGTTCAAGAAATGTTATTACCATCAGGATAAGAAATATTGTCGGAAAACAAAGCATTATATCAACCAAGCGCATAATAAACATATCAAGAAGCCCACCCCAAAAACCCGCCATCAACCCTAGCGGAACCCCAATACGAAGGGCTATAGTGACTGAGACAAAACCAACCGTCAAAGATACCCGGCCACCATATAATATTCTGGAGAATATGTCTCTACCGAGCTCATCTGTCCCCATGATATATGTGCTTGTTGGAGGCTGGAGCCTGTTTGAAAGATTTTGCTCATAAGGAGAATGCCTTGCGATAAAAGGGGCCAGGGAAGCGACGAAAAAAAGAAAAACTAGTACTATAAGACCCACCACCGCCATAGGGTTAATCCTTAAAAGATTTCTCAACTTCTGTACCGGATTCTCGGATCTACAGCAGCATAACCTATGTCTGACAGGAGATTACCCAGAAGGGTAAGAACAGCCATTATAACTCCGACTCCCATTATGACTGGATAATCTCGTGACATTATTGCACTATAGGCCAGCCGGCCCATGCCGGGCCAAGAGAATATAGTCTCAAATACAACCGAGCCACCTATCAGTCCGGGAATCAAAAGACCAACCATGGTCACTACAGGAATGAGGGCATTTTTAAAAGCGTGGTTAAAAATGAGTGATTTTTCTGAAACCCCACGCGCCCGAGCAGCGCGGATATAATCTTTTCCGATAACCTCAAGCATGGACGAACGCATATACCTTGAAATAAAGGCCAATCCGCTCAAGCCAAGAGTCATAACTGGAAGGATAAGATGAAGGATAATATCTGCCAGCTTTCCCATAGGTGAAAGAAATTCAAAATTTACGCTAACAATTCCAGAGACTGGAAGCCAACCGAGTTTGAGTCCGAAAAAATACATCAAAAGAAGAGCAAGAGCAAATGAAGGAATAGAATACCCCAGAAACACAAAGAAAGTTAAGCCCCTGTCAATTATCGTATTTTGTTTAACCGCCGATATTACTCCTATCGGAATAGATAGGGAAAAAATGAGAATAAGCGCAGAAAGATTTAAAAAAAGTGTAGCAGGAAGTCTCTCAATTATTTTAGAAGAAACTTTTTCACCATCTCTAAAAGACTCACCAAAATCAAGAGTTACCACTCTTTTAAGCCAACTTAAATACTGTATATGAAGCGGTCTTTCTAGGCCATATGAGGAATAAAGTCTCTCTCGAGCACGCGTATCAACCCCTGGACTCATGCTCACAGTATCAACGGGTGAACCTGGAGCTAACCTCATAATAACAAAGCTGAGAATGGTAATACCAAAAAAAACAGGGATACTTGCAAGTAGTCTTTTAAAAATATATTTTTTCATAGAATTCCTCTATAGGCC
>JAAZFS010000107.1 GCA_012511615.1 Elusimicrobiota bacterium
GCGAAGGTTCTTGGGAAAAGAATCTATCCAAGGTTGTATCTCCTTTTTGAAAAATTCCTTTTCAAAATCCTCACTCATTTTTACGGCCATTATTAGACCTACCTTGGCTTTATTGGCTACACGGACAGCAAGATCAAGTCCTTTTTCCCAGTTTGATCTACCCACGAAAAGAAAGTAGTCCTCTTTATCACGGCTCCAAGGTGTATTTTTAACATCTATAGAATTATGCACTGTCCCGATAAAATTAATATTTTTATTTATATCTAGGTAGAGTTGTTTTTGTCGGTCGGATATGGCTACAAAATAATTGTTGCCTTGTTCTGTAAGTTCTACGCAACGTTTAACTGATTTTTCAGTGGCTGGTCCGTGAAGAGTATGAAGCTTTGGGATATGAATTTCATTACGAGAGAGCATGTGGTCATGGATTACATCCACTTTTTCATATGCCGAAAGAGCATATGCGAACTTTGAGGCAAGAATACTGACTAGTCCCTTTTCGCGCAGTGTTGAATCGAGTCCAAAGTAAATATCTTCATCAATATAGGGTACCAGTCGGCAAGAAACATTAGAATCTTTTGGGGCAAAAAGTATTACCTCGTGGCCAAGTTTTGTAATTCCCTCAACAATTTCATAAGCAACCATTACAATACCTCCATACATAGGTGGGGGAATTGGAATGTAAGGGGGAGTAATAACTGATATTTTCATGATTCTTGCTCCTCTGCTATTTGATAAATAAGCCAATATCTCCACAATATTATCATATATCTAAGAGAATGACAATAAAATTTTCTATAAATAAAGCCTTAAAATTAGGTGTAAAGAGGATTTTGGAAAAGTCGCTATAGGGTGTTTTTTATAGTTTAGTTGTAGAGACCTTGCTTGTTGTTAATTGTGGAGGCTCTAATGGGTGGGGGGCTTGTATATAAAGCATAAAAAAAATCACTGGCGGCAAACCTAAAGAAGATTTGACCGCCAGTGACAGTGACGTAGTTAGACTACTTTTTTAAGATTGCATCTTCAATCTTTTCTTTTGAGATGGGTTTTGTGCAGAAATACCAATCCTGGCATGTTATCTCCGGATCTTCTTTTCCTGATACCCTATCTTTTACTGCTCCACAAGTGCCTGGTGGAGGAACGATAACATCATCACCAGGGTGCCAGTCTGCAGGTGTTGCGACTTTAAATTTATCGGCTGTCTGCATAGCGATAAGGGCACGGTACATCTCATTGAAATTCCGGCCAAGACTCAGTGGATAGTAAATGATTGCACGGATGATTCCTTTGGGGTCTACATAGAAAACCGCCCGTACTGCCTTTGTACTATCTTCATTTGGCTGAACCATTCCATATTTGTTTGAAACATTCATGGAAATATCTTCAATCAAAGGAAATTTTATCTCCACATTTTTCAAGCCATTGAATTCAATTTTTTCCTCGAGAGCTCTCAACCAGGCTATGTGGCTGGTCAATCCATCAATTGATAGCCCAACTAATTTGCAATTCGCTTTATTGAATTTTTCTTCCAAACTTGCGAATGTAATAAACTCTGAACTACATACAGGAGTAAAATCCGCCGGATGGCTAAAGAGAATTACCCATTCTCCTTCATAATCGCTAGGAAAGTTGATTTCACCTTGGGTTGTTACTGCTGTGAACTCTGGGGCTCTGTCACCAATTTTTGGCATAGGTACAACTTCTTGTTTGCATTCTTCCATAATAACCTCCTTATGGTCATTGTTCCAAATCCTATTAGCAATAGTTATCACTATCATCTAATAGGTTATTTAATTAAATATTTTTGTCAAGTAGCAGTAATTGTTTGGTAATCTTTTGCAACAAAAGACTTTAGAAACAAAACATAGCTTAGGTTATTATATAATATAATAGGATTAAAAGAAATAACTTTGATTGTATTTGTCTTGTCTATCTTTTACTATAGTATTTTAAAAGAATTTTTCATTGATTTTAAATGCAAAGAGGAGAGAGAATTTGCGCAAAATACTCGTAAGAAAAAAAATAGTTGCAAAAAATGGATATTATATGAGGGTATGTTTAATATCCCTATGAAAGTTTCTATTCCTTATCTATCAGAAATTCCGGCGATTCCTCTTGGGGGTTTTGATGTAATAATTGTAACTGCGGATGCTTTTGTGGATCACCCGTCATTTGGTGCTGCCCTTATAGGAAGATATTTGGAGCATCTTGGCCTTACAGTTGGAATTATTTCACAGCCGGATATCAAACGAAAAGAAGATTTTGCTACTTTAGGTAGGCCTTCAATGTTTTTCGGCGTAACAGCAGGAAACTTAGATTCAATGGTGGCGCTCTACACATCACAGAGAAAAATCAGGAGTGACGACTCCTATAGTGAAGCTGGTCGTACTGGACGTCGCCCCTACCTGCCCACCATTAGTTATACAAACAAACTCAAAGAGGCCTTTCCAGGAGTAGGGGTTGTTTTGGGTGGGCTTGAGGCCAGCCTCAGGCGGGTCAGCCATTATGATTACTATCAAAACAAACTCAGAAAATCTATTCTGCTTGATTCTAAAGCCGATATGCTTGTTTACGGTGCCGGAGAAAATCCACTAAAAGAGATAGTGGATCGAATTTCAAAGGGAGAATCAATCAGAGATATTAGAGATGTTAGGGGCACGGCGGTGCCTGTCAAAGGCAGCTAACTTAAAGCTTTTGCAGCATCGGCTCTGGTTCTTCCATCTGATAATGAGATAAGAAAAGAAAAAAAGAATTTTTCCAAGATGACCGAGCTAATTTATTCTAATCTTAATCCTTACAATGCTTCTCCGCTTTTCCAGGAGGCTTCCGGTAGAGGTGTACTGATTAATCCGCCAGCTTTTCCAATGACAAGTGAAGAGTTGGACCTTGTTTATTCGCTACCTTATAGGCGCTTGAGTCATCCGGCCTATCAAGGGGGTGTTCCCGCACTGAAAGTGGTGGAGGCCTCTATAACTTCTCACAGGGGATGCTATGGAGCCTGTTCTTTTTGTTCTATCTCGCTTCATCAGGGAAAGTTTATTCAGTCTCGTTCGGAAAAATCTATCAGAGGAGAAGCCGAAAAATTAGCAGCATCTGGCAAAAAAACCATCACTGATGTTGGGGGGCCTAGTGCAAACATGTACGCTTCCTTCTGTTCAGATAGGAGTGCCATGAAAAATTGTCGGAGGCAAAGTTGTATTTTTCCGAATCAATGCCAACACCTTAAAGCTAGCCAGAAAGATTATTCTGAACTACTGAAAAATATCTTATCATTAAAAGGAATTAAAAATGTTTTTATCAATTCTGGTGTCAGGTATGATCTTGCTCTGCTGGAAGAATCTTTTATTAGGGATTTAGCCAGATGTTTTACTCCAGGCCAGCTGTCGGGTGCACCAGAGCATGTGGATGATAATATCCTTAAATTAATGGGAAAGCCTTTAATAAAAGTATATGATGATTTTTCTGCGAAATTTTATTCTTACTCCCAAAAAGCTGGGAAGAGTCAGCATCTGATGCCATACTTTATTGTGGGCCATCCAGGAGCCGATGATAAGTCTGAGAACAAGATAGCCACTTACTTTAGGGAGAATAAAATCAGGATGAGACAGATTCAGGAATTTTATCCCACACCAATGACTATCTCGACTTCAATCTATTATACAGGTCAGGTTCCTTTTACAGGAGAACTAGTTAAATCTGAAAAAAAACTATCAGTAATTAAAAAATGGAAAGGTAAAATTTTATGAATGAATGGAATCCCTCTGTCTCAGGGCTTCAAATAGAAGAAGAGTCGCTGATTGTGCTGCATTTAGAGAATCAGTGGTTCCTTTCATCCGAATTTGAATTGATGGAACATCCTTCCAGACTGAGGAAAGTCCAGAGTGTTCGTTTCCTATCAGAATGGCGGTCGGACCAGTAAAGTCAGCTTCGGTATAATTTGGACCATTGCCAGGTCGGGCAGCAAATACTTTTATTTGATTTTTTTTAAACCATTCTTTTGCCTCTTCAGAGCTTAAAACTGCCTGCTTTAATCTGAATATAGCTCCGCGGCTGTTTCTGATGATGTTGGGATTGTAAATATCTGTAATAGGGGATGCAGCGATATGAAGATTGGCACCTGCCGCTTCGGCAGAGCGGATTATAGCTCCGATATTTCCAGGCTTTTCAAGAGATTCAGAAAGAATTATTAAAGGGTTTTTGGTCAGTTGAAGCGAAGAGACTGAAAGGTCTGGTATGTGAGCTATTGCTGTATATCCGTCTTTTCTGTTTCCGTATGTTATTTTTTCGTTTACACTATTAGTTATAGGCTGAAGAGGGATATTTTGTTTTTTTGCCAGCTGATTGAGCGAAACATTAATTTTTTCTTCAGTAAAATAAATTTTTTTGATTTTTAAGGAACTCTCAAGGGCCTGCCTGAGTGGGAGAACTCCATCAATGAGAAATAATCCCTGTTTTCTTCTTTCTTTTTGTTTTCTTAGGCTGTAGAGAGTTTTTATCTCATGATTTCTTCTGCTACTAATAATAGGTTTCATGAAAATATTCTATCAGAAAACAGAATATTGACAATAGCCAAGGCAGAGAAAATGTTTTTTTATTATTTACATACATTGACAAAAAAGTTGATATCTAGTTAAATTATATTAGTTCTGTAGGAGGAGAAATCAATGACAGAAAAAAAGAAAACTACTAAAAGTGCACTAGCTGCAAAAAAGAAAGCAGCTGCATCAGCCAAGCCAGTAGCAAAAAAAAGTACTGCAAAAAAGAAAGCAGTAACTGCTGCTTCGGCAAAAAAGAAAGCACCGGTTAAGGCTGCGGCTAAAAAGAAAGCGCCAGCTAAAGCTACGGCTAAAAAGAAAACAACAGCCACGGCTGCTGCTAAAAAGAAGGTCACTAAGAAGGCTCCGGCAAAAAAAGTTTCCGTCACTAAAGAAGCCATTAAGGAAAGGGCATATTACAATTACTTGAAACGCGGAAAAGGCCCTGGGAGTCCAGAAGAGGATTGGTATAAGGCAGAAAAAGAGCTTAAAGGCTTAAAAAAATAGTATCCTCTCAAAGCACCTCGTAAGCACAAAAAGAACGACTGGGATAGTTGTAACCGGCTAGGTCTCGCAAGGCGGAACTTGATGACAGTATCTAGCAAGTCTAAAGGTTGCTATTCTAAAATCGGAGAAATACCCAAAACACATACTCTCTGAAAATTATCTATATTTGACAGAGAGACTCATTTAAAATACCATCAAAGGCTATTAAACACACAAGACATACATTAAAGGAGAAAAATAATGAATGCAGATGAACGAACAAAAGAACTATTGAGGGAACTGGCCGATAAGTACAAACTTGACATTTTAGAAGCCATCCTCACCGATGAAAACTCAAAACTAATAGAGAAAGATATATTTATATCTCTTAAAGGTATCTTAGAAGCAGTGGATGCTCCAGGAGATACTCTGGAAGAGCTGAAAAATGCTAAGAACCTTTATGGAGCCCCAGTATTTGCCGTAAATCCCCAGGAAGGTAGTTTTCTTATAAAGAATAAGCCTGATATAGAAAAAGCTATCGCTGATATGGAAAAATATTCTTTTTGTTTTAAGCTCAGTCCCTATCACATCATTAACACTTTTTTGGCAATTCTTGAGGCACAGATTACAGGCTTTGAACTAGATGAGCTTATTAAAAAAGGTGAAGAACATATAGAGGCTTCTATTGAAGATTCTTTGAAGAATAATCCAAATTGGAATGAGGAAAATCTGATTGGTCCCAACCCATTACTTATTATGCCAGTGGGTGCCGCTGGATGTGGTAAATCAACTTTTTACCTTGAACTCTCAGATGTAGTAAATATATCATGCGACAATATCCGTTATTTGCTTTTTAAGGAATTTGGCCCATGTTTTACATCTTGGGAGAGTTGCTTGTCCTGGTGGGTTGTGAATTACCTGACAGATTCTTATTTAGGATAAGGCTACAGTACCTTTTACAATGGAGTGAATACTGATTTGGAATATCGTTCTCCTATTACCATGGAGGATCCGGATCCTCTTTTTGCGGGAATTCCCTATGATGTAAGGATCGCTTATTTTGAGCC